>NZ_JACBWZ010000356.1 GCF_013870595.1 Streptomyces sp. WELS2
CACGAGGGCGAGTGAGGCGCCGACCGCGGCCGCGCGCCGCTTGAAACCGTCCATGATCTGTTTACTCCTTTGGCGCTGGGTCTTGCGGCGAGTCCCCACCCTGCACGTCGCCAATATGGTTGAAGCATAAACTAATGCGGCTGTGATCGTTGCTACCGCAGCAGCAGTTGCACGCCGCCCACGATCGTCGCCGCGATGACGAGTTGTTCGAAGAGTCGCTGGTTGATCCGGTTCACAGCCCATTTGCCGAACAGCGCACCGGGCACGACGAACAGCGCGAGCGCGGCGTCGAGGAGCAGGGAGCGTCCGTCGATCAGGCCCAGGCCCACGCTGAAGGGCACCTTGGAGACGTTCACGATGAGGAAGAAGAAGGCGGAGGTGCCGAGGAAGCCGAGCTTCCGGAAGCCGGCGGAGAGCAGGTACAGCGACATCACCGGCCCGGCCGCGTTGGCGACCATCGTGGTGAACCCGCCGAGCACGCCGTAGGAGTGGGCCTTCATCCGGCCCGCCCGGTTCGTCGCCGCCTCCGGGTCCGGCGGGGTCCCGGCCGTCCGCCGGCGCCAGATGGTCACCCCGGCCATGAACAGCAGGATCGCGCCGATGGAAAGGCGTACCATGCCGTCGCCGGCCCACACCAGGAACAGGGTGCCGGCCACCACGCCCGCCGCCACGGCCGGGAACAGCCGCCACAGCGTGGGCCAGTGCGCGTGCCGCCGGTAGGTGGCGACGGCGAGTACGTCGCCGGCGATCAGCAGGGGCAGCAGTACGCCGGTGGAGGCGCGGGCGGGGAGGACCGCCGCGAAGATCGCGAGGCTGACCGTGTTGGCCCCGCTGACCGCGGTCTTGGAGAAGCCGACGAGTACGGCCGCGAAGGCGAGCGCGGCGAACTCCCAGCCCGATATGTGCCAGAGCGTCATCGTGTTCATCCGGGGACCGATGCTATGCGCATGATCAACCCGCGCGTAAGGACCGTCTCGCGGGCCGGTCCGCGGCAGCGCGTCGTGACAGCGGGTCGTGGCAGCCCCCGCTGGCTCACCGCCCGGTGTACCGCGCCCGCAGTTCCCGCTTGAGCACCTTCATGCTGGGGCCCAGCGGCAGGGCGTCCGTGAACTCCACGCGGCGCGGGTGCTTGTGCCGGCCCAGGTGTTCCTTGGACCACTCGGTGAGGGCGGCGGCGTCCGGGGCGGTGCCCGGGGCCGGGACGACGACGGCGCACACCTCCTCGCCGTGCAGTTCGTCCGGCAGGCCGATGACGGCGGCCTGGGCGATCTCCGGATGCCGCATCAGGACCTCCTCGACCTCCCGCGGATAGACGTTGTAGCCGCCGCGGATGATGATGTCCTTCTTGCGGTCGACGATCCGCAGGAATCCCTCGTCGTCCTTGGTGCCGAGGTCGCCGGTGCGGAACCAGCCGTCCACCAGGGCCTCGGCGGTGGCCTCGGGGCGGCCGAGGTAGCCGGAGAAGACGTTGTGGCCGCGGATGACGACCTCGCCCAGCTCGCCGGGCGGCAGCAGCTCGATCCGGTCCTCCACCTCGGCGCGGGCGATCTCCGCGTCGACGCCCCACAGCGGGTGCCCGATGGTGCCGGCCTTGGTGCCGAACACCGGCTGGTTGACGGTGGCGGCCGGAGAGGTCTCCGACAGCCCGTACCCCTCGTAGATCCGCGCCCCGAACGCGGCCTCGAACCGCTCCAGCACCGCGACCGGGAGCGAGGCCCCGCCGGAGACGCACACCCGCAGCCCGGGGAGCCGCTCGGCGTCGGCGGCGGCCGCCGCGAGGGCGACGAACATGGTGGGCACGCCGTGGAAGGTGTTCACGTCCTCCTCGGCCATCAGCTCGATGGCCCGGGCCGCGTCGAAGCGGGGCAGCAGCACGAGCGTGGCGCCCGCCCGCCAGGTGGAGTTCAGCGAGACCGTCTGGCCGAAGGCGTGGAACAGCGGCAGCGCGCCGAGGGCGATGTCGTCGGCGCGGATGTCGTGCGCGTCGAAGGCGTTGACGGTCGCGTTCATCACCAGGTTGAAGTGGCTGAGGACGGCGCCCTTGGGGACCCCGGTCGTACCACTGGTGTAGAAGATCACCGCCGGGTCGTCGGCGGCCCGGCTGACGTACGAGGGCAGCGGCTCGGCGTCGGCCGCGAGTTTGTCGAACTCCTCGCCCAGGGTGACCACTTGGACCCCGGCCGCCTCGGCCGCGGCCCGGCCGGTCTCGGCCTGGGCCGGATGGACGAGCAGCACCGTGGCGCCGCTGTCCTCGAGGACGTGCTCGACCTCGCCGGCCGACAGCAGCAGGTGGACGGGGACGACGACACCGCCCGCCGCGGCGATCGCGTAGTAGGCGACCGGGAACTCGGCGGTGTTGGGGGCCATCAGGGCGACATGGTCGCCGGGCCGTACGCCGAGGCCGGTGAGCGCGCCCGCGCGGGCCAGCGCCCGCTGCCACACCTCGGCGAAGGTGAGCCGCAGTTCCCCCTCGACCAGGGCGGTCTTGCCGGGGCGGCGCCGGGCGTTCTCGGCGAGAATGGCGGCGACGGACAGGGTTGCCATGGAGTGCTGCTCCGTTTCCTTGCTGCGGCTCGTACTACCGGATCCCCGTGCGGTGAGCTCCCGTCGGACCCGTGAGGGGAGCCCCCGGTCAGGACTCCTCAGTGCCGCTCGACCAGCACCGCGCTGCCCTGCCCCACACCGACGCACATGGTCGCGAGGCCGCGCCGGGCGCCCGTGCGCCGCATGCGGTGCAGCAGGGTGGTCAGGATGCGGGCGCCGGAGCAGCCGAGGGGGTGGCCGAGGGCGATGGCGCCGCCGGTGGGGTTCACCAGGTCCGGATCCAGGCCCAGTTGGTCGACGCAGGCGAGGGCCTGGGCGGCGAACGCCTCGTTCAGCTCGGCCTCCTGGACGTCGCCGGTCTCCCAGCCGGCCCGGGCGAGCACCTTTTGGGTGGCGGGCACCGGGCCGAGGCCCATCACGTCCGGGTGGACGCCGGCGGAGGCGCCCGCGACATACCGGCCGAGGGACTCCAGGCCCAGTTCGTTCAGGGCCTCTTCGCTGACCAGCAGCAGGCCGGCGGCGCCGTCGTTCATCGGCGAGGCGTTCCCGGCGGTGACGGTGCCGTCCGCGCGGAAGGCCGGCTTGAGCCGGGCCAGCTTCTCCAGCGAGGTGTCCTCGCGGACGCACTCGTCGTGCTCGACGGTGATCCCGTCCGGGCGCTCCACGGGCAGGAGTTCGTCGTCGAAGTGGCCGTTCTTGCGTGCGGCGGCGGCGAGTTGGTGACTGCGCAGGGCGAACTCGTCCTGCCGGGCACGGGAGATGCCGAGGCGGGCGGCGACCTCCTCGGCGGTCTCGCCCATGGAGAGCAGGCCGTGCAGCTCTTTCATGGCGGGGTTGACCAGCCGCCAGCCGAGCCGGGTGTCGTAGGTCTCCATGCGGTGCGGCAGGGCCTCGTCGGGCCGCGGCAGCACGAAGGGGGCGCGGCTCATGGACTCCGAGCCGCCCGCGATCACGACGTCGGCCTCGCCCGCGGCGATGGTGCGGGCGGCGGCGGTGACCGCTTCGAGTCCGGAGGCGCACAGCCGGTTGACGGTGGCGCCGGGCACGGAGTCGGGCAGCCCGGCGAGCAGGGCGGCCATCCGGGCGACGTTCCGGTTGTCCTCGCCGGCCTGGTTGGCGGCGCCCCAGTAGACGTCGTCGACGCGGGCCGGGTCGAGCGCGGGCACGTCGGCCACCAGGTGGCGGACCACGGTCGCGGCCAGATCGTCGGGTCGGACCGGGGAGAGGGCACCGCGCACCTTGCCGATGGGGGTGCGGCGGGCGGTCGCGAAGTGGACGGGACGCACGGCGGGACTCCTGACCTACGACATTGTGGATCACGGAACTGGGCAGCACTCATTAATTAGCACTGCTAGTTTTGGACTATAGACCTCCGGCCGCCCCGCTGGGAAGCTCCCCCGGGGCCGGAGCCGGGGCGACGGGAGGAGACATGCACCACGTCCGCGAGCACGTACTCGACGGCACGCACGGAGCCCTCGCCGTACGCGAGTGGCCGCACCCGGACCCCCGCCTGCTGGCACTCCTGGTGCACGGGTACGGCGAGCACGCCGGGAGGTACGACGAACTGGCCGGCGTGCTGACCGGGTACGGGGCCGCCGTGTACGCGCCCGACCACGCCGGTCACGGCCGGTCGGCCGGGGAGAGGGTGCTGATCGAGGACTTCGAGGACGTGGTCACCGATGTGCACGCGGTCGCCGGCCTCGCCCGCACCGCGCGTCCCGGCCTGCCGCTGGTCCTGGTCGGGCACTCGATGGGCGGGCTGATCGCGGCCCGCTACGCCCAGCGGTACGGCGCCGGGCTGCGCGCGCTGGTGCTGTCCGCGCCGGTGATCGGCGCGTGGGAGCTGCCGGGGCGGCTGCTGGCCATGGAGGAGCTCCCGGAGACCCCGGTCAGCCCGTCCGCGCTGTCCCGGGACCCGGCCGTGGGCGCGGCGTACGCGGCCGATCCGCTGGTGTGGCACGGGCCCATGAAGCGGCCGACGCTCCAGGCCTTCGCCCGCACCCTGGAGACGGTGGCGCGAGGTGGTGACGTGGGCCGGCTGCCGCTGCTGTGGCTGCACGGCGACGACGACCGGCTGGTGCCGCTGTCCGGGAGCCGGCCCGGGGTGGAGCGGCTGAGCGGCGGCCGGCCGACCGAACGGATCTTCCCCGGAGCGCGGCACGAGGTCTTCCACGAGACGGACCGCGCGACGGCCCACGCGGAGCTGCTCCGCTTCCTGGACCGGGTGCTGCCCGGCTGACCCCGCCGAGCCCCGAAACCTCCGGGCGGGCCCCGCCCTCCGCGTCGACGCGGCACCCCCACCGCCGCTCCCGGCCCGCCACCGCCCCCGCTGATCAGCCGGTTTGCCGCCGTACGCCGGGGGCACCCGCCCTTTCGGACATCACCGAGGAATGTCGAGGAAAGGGGATCCACGCACCATGACCGTGGTCAAGAGCACACTTCCCGAGGAGGCGCTCGGTGTCACCGGCACCGCCCTCCAGGACACCCTGGTCGATCTGCTCGGGCTGTCGCTGGTCGGCAAGCAGGCGCACTGGAACATCGTCGGCCCCCGTTTCCGCTCGATCCACCTCCAGCTGGACGAGGTGGTCGCCACGGCCCGCGCCCACTCCGACACGGTGGCCGAGCGGGCCGCCGCGCTGGGCGTGCCGCCGGACGGCCGACCGGAGACCATCGCGGCGACCTTCGCGCTGCCCGGCACCAAGGACGGCTGGCTGCGTGACACGGAGGTCGTGGAGCTGATGGTGTCGTCGCTGGAGGCGGCCATCGGCCGGCTGCGGGAGCGGATCGCGGCGACCGACAAGGCCGACCCGGTCACCCAGGACCTGCTGATCGCCATCACCGCCGACCTGGAGAAGCAGCGCTGGATGTTCGAGGCCGAGAACCAGCCGCACGACACGTCCGCCGGCTGACCCACGACCCCCGCACACCGGCCCGCCCAGGGCGAGGCACACACGGAAGGGGAAAACCCGTGGCCGACTCGCTGGAACTCGAAGCGCTGTGGGACGACTTCCACCGCGTGGTGAACATGAGCTCGGCGGAGCTCGCGGCCTGGCTGAAGGTCCGGGACGCCGACGAGGAGACCGAACCGCTGCCGGAGCGGGCGGGCAGCGAGACCGGGCAGCACGTCCTGGCCATCCTGCAGAAGCGCCGCACCGACCTCACCGAGGACGACGTACGGGTCATGCGGCAGGTCGTCGACACGGTCGGTGAACTGGTGGACGTGGAGAACGAACCCGAGCCGGGGAGTGCCCGGGACACCGGCCGCCGGCACCGGCTGATGACGCTGGGCCACGACCCGCTGAAGCCGTAGGCCGTGAACCGCGACGAGCGCGTGCTGCGGGAGCTGGTGTCCGGCCACGGGCGGACGTTCGCCGAGGAGGCGGGCATCCGGCTGACGGACACCCCGCAGCCGCTGTACCGGCTGCTGGTGCTGTCGCTGCTGCTCAGCGCCCGGATCCGGGCCTCGGTCGCGGTGGCCACGGCCCGCGCCCTGCACGAGGAGCACCTGGAC
>NZ_JACBWZ010000357.1 GCF_013870595.1 Streptomyces sp. WELS2
CCGCTGCTGATCGCCGCGCTCGCCTCGGCCGTGCTGGCGGCGGTGGCCTCGGGAAAGGAATGAGGCGCACCGCGCCCGACGAGCCGCGAACTGGAGCGCGCGGACAAGGAGTTCGCCCTCATCACCATGTGCGCGGGCGGCGGCCAGGCGACCGGGACGATCATCCAGCGGCTGTGGCCGCCCAGGAGACGAAGTCACCGAAGGCGGCGGGGCCGACGTTCAGCACGGACCCCGCCGGGGTCTTGGAGTCACGGATGGCGACGGTGGTGTTGCACGGGGGTTCGGCGACCTCTACGCAGCTGCCGCCCTGGTCGCCGCTGTACGAGGTCTTCTGCCAGGTCAGGTCACCGAGGGGGGCGCACTCGACGCAGTTGCCGCCTTGGTCGCTGCTGTACGACGACCTACGCCACTTGCTCTCCATAGCGGTCCTCCAGGACGCGCCCCGGATCAACTCCGCCGACTTCTGGATCGAGAGCGCGGCGGCTTGGAGGTGATCGTAACGGAGCGAGCAGTCCCGAACGGCTTCCGGGTTTGCCGTCGGATGCGCGCTTCCGTAGCCCTCCGTGTAGACAATGGTCGGGTCACTCGCAAACCGGTAGACGTCGAAAGAGCCGGTCATGCCCGCGTGGGCGCCGCTCGAAAACGGCAGCACCTGGACGTTGACCTGGGCAGCCATGACCTCTCGGCCACCGATCTCTTGATGCAGAGCCGCCTCGCTCAGGACTACCCAGAAGGCCGGGGGCAGCTCCTTATCGAAGATCCCCCTGTCGAGCGAGTCGTACGGCCGTACGGTCGTCCAGGTTGGTCTGGTCGATAGCTCCGAGTACGGCCCGTGCGTACGCTTTCGCGTTGCGTGAGGCCCGCCGCCTCCCGATACCGCCGTAGCTCGAAGCCGTAGTAGTGGAGCGGGGACGCGCCCGCGTCGAGGGTGCTGATGTTGGCCACAGGGCGACCCCTCTCACGCAACAGAGCCCACATGGGGACTCGTTCACGGTCGGCGAGCACTCCGTGCGCCACATCCGCCGGATCGTCCGCTCGCTGCTGTGCGAGTGGGAGCTGGAGCCGCTGACGTTCGCCGTGGAGCTGGGCGTGAGCGAGCTGGTCACCAACGTCGTACGGCATGTGCCCGACCGCCGCTGCCGGGTGGTCGTGGCCCGGCAGGCGGCGGGCGTCCGGGCCGAGGTGAGCGACGGCTTCGCCGCGCTGCCCCGGCTCGAGACCGGGGTGGGCGAGGAGTCCGAGGGCGGCCGGGGCCTGGCCCTGCTGGACGCCGTGGTGGACAAGTGGGGGGTGTCGCCGGGCGCCGACGGGAAGACGGTGTGGTTCGAGTGCCACGGCGGCCCCGCCCCGTGCGACGGCGGGCTCAGCCGGTGACGCGCGTTCCCTTCCGGTCATCGGACGGGGAGAGGGCGGAATCCGGTGCCGCGAGGGCGCCCGGCGGCAGACCGGCTCGCGGCCCCTGGAACACGTAGGACAGCCCGAAGCCCGCGCCCACCACCGCCGCGCCGCCGACCGCGTCCAGGACCCAGTGGTTGCCGGTGGCGATGATCGTGGAGACCGTGAGGAAGGGGTGCAGGAGGCCGAGGGCCTTCATCCACCGGCGGGGGGCGACGACGGCGATCACCACACCGCACCACAGCGACCAGCCGAAGTGCAGCGACGGCATCGCGGCGTACTGGTTGGTCAGGGCGGTCAGTGTGCCGTAGTCCGGCTTGGCGAAGTCCTGGACGCCGTGGACCGTGTCGATGATGCCGAGCGTCGGCATCAGGCGCGGCGGGGCCAGCGGGAAGAGCCAGAAGCCGACGAGGGCGAGCAGGGTGGCGAAGCCGAGGGAGGCGCGGGCCCAGCGGTAGTCGGCCGGGCGGCGCCAGTACAGGACGCCGAGGATGGTCAGCGGGACGACGAAGTGGAACGACTCGTAGTAGAAGACGAAGAACTCCCGCAGCCAGCCGGTCTTCGCGACGGCGTGGTTGACCGCGTGCTCGATGTCGATGTGCAGGAAGCGTTCGAGGCCGAGGACCATCCGGCCGTGGTGCTCGGCGCGGGCCCGGCCGCCGGAGATGGTGCCGCCGGTCGCCGCGAGGCGTACCTGCTGGTAGGCCGCGTAGGTGACACGGAGCAGCAGCAGTTCCAGCAGCAGGTTGGGGCGGGACAGGACGCGACGGAGGTGGGGCAGGAGGGGGACTGCCGCGTGCGCTGCGCCTGCTCGATTCCTGCCATCAGAAGCTCCTTGTGGTACTCGTGGCGGCCCGTTGGCAGGTCACGCGCAGTGCGGGACAGCAGCTGTGCGGCGGCTTCCTCCCAAGCGCCCGGCCTCTGCCGGGGCGTGTTCGCGCTCATCGGTTTCCTTCCTGTGCGGGCCGGACAGTGTTGACGCGGTCACCTGGTATCTGTCGGCCGGCCGCCCCGGCTTCCCGTCTGCCTCGAACTTTTCCGGATCCATCCGTGCTTCTCGCCCGCGGCGCACGCGGAACGCGGCCGCTCACCAAGGGCGGGCCGGCCACCGCGGCTTCGTCGTGCTGGTCGAGCTCGGCCGCTGTGAGAGTGCGGAGTTTCTTGCGAGCCCGGGACAGCCGGGAGGCGACCGTGCCCACCGGGATGCCCAGCGCCTTCGCCGCCGCCTCGTAATCGAGCCCTTCCCCCAGACAGAGCGCGACGACCTCACGTTCCGTCCTGCGCAACGCCCCGAGCGCCCGAAGGGTCGCCGCCAGCCTGCGCTGGTCGTCGATCTGGTTCGTGACCTCGTCGGCGTGGTCGGGAACGGGCAGGACGGCCGCCGCCGTGGCCACCGCCGCCCGGCGGTATCCCCGGTTTCCGCGTATCTGGTTGCGTGCGGTGTTGGTGGCGATGCCGAGCAGCCATGGCCGCAGCGAGCCGCCCTCGGCATCGATCCTCTCCCGGAGCCGCCACGCCTCCATGAACGTGGCGGCCATGACGTCCTCGGCCGTCGACCAGTCGGCGGTCAGTCGGAAAGCGTGGTTGTACACGCCACGGGCGTAACTGTCGAACAACTCGGCGAACGCGGCCGGCTCCCCAGCCCGTAGTCGGGCACGCATGTCAATGCTCACCTCTATGAGCTGTCTGCTCCTCGCTCCGCCTTCCGGTGATGTGCCTCACACGCGGGGCGTCGCGTGCACCGTCCCCGCCGTCATCGACGACGAGGGGCGTACGCCTGACATGTGCCGTGAGCGTGTGAACTCGGGGGGAGGCGCCGGTCGGTGACGGCCGTCCGGGCGGAGCGAGATCACCGCGCTTCCCCGGCGAGGCGACCACCAGCGGCCGGGAACGGTCAGCGGGCCGCCTGCTGCCGCCGCTTGCGGTAGTTGGCCACCTTGTGCCGGTTCCCGCACTCGGCCATGCCGCACCAGCGCCGGTTCGCGGACCGTGACAGGTCCACGAAGAGCCGGGTGCAGTCCTCGTTGAGGCACTCCCGTACGCGGGCGAAGTCGGAACCGCCGAGCAGGCCCACGGCGTCCCGGGCCACCGCGCCGAGCACCTCGTCGGCGCCCCCGGTACGGGTCAGCCGGCCGTCCTGGTCGAGTTGGTGCCTGGGCAGCGGCAACCGGGCCGCCTCGTTCACCTCGGCGAGGGCTTCCCGTACCTCGTCGTCCGCGGCCGGTGCCGGCGGCCACGCGCGAACCAGCGTGTACACGGCTTCTCTCAGACGGCACGTCCGGGACAGGGCGCGGGGGTCCAGCGGGCCGGGAGCGTCGAGCAGGCCCGCCTGCCGGATCCAGCGTCCTAGGTCGTCGGGGGTACGCAGCAGCTCGATGCGCCGGCTCCGCCGCCACAGCAAGGTGCCCGCGAGGTCCAGGGACAGTCGCCCGCTGACGAAGACGAAGTCATCCACACCCTCATGGTGCCAGCCGCTCTCCGGCACCGTCGTCACCCCTCCTGCCCGCCCAGCACCCTGGCGACCCGGTCCAGGATCTCCTCCAGCACCTGCCGAGAGGTGGCGAAGTTCAGTCGCAGGAACCCGTCGGAGTCCGGGCCGAACGGCGTTCCGCCGTCGAGCAGGACCCGGCCGTCCCTGAGCACCTTCTCCACCGGCGGTTCGGACAGACCGAGCGGCCGGGTGTCCAGCCACGCCAGGTAGGTGGCCTCGGGCAGGTGGTGGCGGAGCGGCGGGAGCCGGTCGCGCAACGCCGCGTGGACGCGTCGGCGGTTGCGGTCCAGCACGGTCAGCAGATCGCGCTGCCAGGCGTCGCCGTGCTCCCACGCGGCCAGGGTGGCTGTGACACCGAGCGGTGAGACGGTGCCGTACAGGTCGGGCGGCTGCGCGTCGCGCAGCGCGAGCAGGCGGTCGGGGCCGTAGTGCGTCACGGCACAGCGGATGGCCGCCAGGTTGAACGCCTTGGTCGCGGAGGTCAGGGTCACCGTGCGCCGGGCGGCGTCGTCCGACAGGCTCGCGAAGGGGATGTGCCGGTGGGGGGCGTAGGCCAGCTCGGCGTGGATCTCGTCGCTGACCACGAGCAGATCGTGCCGTCGCGCGATGGCGGCGATCTCGCCGAGCTCCTCGCGCGTCAGGACCCGGCCGGTGGGGTTGTGCGGGTTGACCAGGACGAGTGCCTTGCAGCCGGCCCGCTTCACCGCGGTGTCCAGGGCGGCGAAGTCCATGCGCCAGCCGTCGTCCGTGTCCAGCATCGGGACGGGCATGGTGCGCCGGTTCATCGTCCGCAGCGTCGCGAGGAACGGCGGGTAGTCGGGCGTCTGCACCGCCACCGCGTCGCCGTCCGACGTGGCGAGGTGGAGGACGAGTTGCAGACACTGGATGAGGTCGGTCTGCTCGCGCACGCGGTGCGCCGACGCGGCCCACCCGAACCGCTCGGCCATCCGCTTGGCGAAGGCCGTGCGCAGCGGACTGCCGTCCGGCCAGTCCGGATACCCGAGATCGCGGCCGTCAACGGCCTCGCGCAGCGCGTCCACCACCGGCGGCGGGATGGGGAAGTCCATGTCGGCCACCCACGCGGGCATGACGTCCCGCTCCGGGCGGTGCCACTTCACGCTGCCGCGGGCGCGCAGCCAGTCGAGGCCGAGGTCGTCGAAGCCGGGAACGTCCCGGACCGGTGCGGCACTCACGCGCGCTCCCCGGCTCGCAGGAGATCGCGGGTGATCTGCACCTGCCCGTGGTGCTGGGCCAGTTCCTCCAGTACGTGGAGCCGGACGCCCCGCACGCTCAGGGGGCGGTCCGGGCCCTCGAACCCGGCCGGCGGCGCGTTGCGCGGCGATCCGGACGGCGGCGCCGCGCGAAGGTCCGCCTCCAGACGCGCGAAGAGCGCGTCGACCTCCCTCCGCAGGCCCTGCGCGTCCCCCTTCGCCGTGAACTCGGCGGGCCGGTCGCGGTCGACGCGACGTCCGGCGACCACGTGGCCCAGCCAGTAGTCGGCGACGCCGACGCAGTGGTACGCGATGGCGTAGGGGGAGTTGGCGCCGGGCAGGCGCGGCGCGGTGTTGCCGAGGTCGTCACCCAGCTCCTCCAGTACGCCGAGCATCCCGTCGAAGGCGCGGCGAAGGAAGTACAGGTACTCGTCGTGATCGTGCACGGTCCCTCCTCGTCGGTCGGAGCGACAGCTTCACCACGATGGCGACACCTGTCAAGACGGTGTCATATCCCGCTCGTCTCTCCGAGGAACGGCACAAGTCGCTGATAACAGCGCGAATTCAAGCATGGGAAGTAACTGTCCCGCATGGTGTCTCCCGGCGGGATGCGGCGCGGCGACCGGTGACATCGCGTGCGCATCCGGTGAGTTCTGTAACAGCCGTGTGCCGGAGCCGTCGCGAAGGCGCCACCGCATCGAACTGATCCGGTGGGCCGTCCGTCGTGCTGATCGGACGAGGCAATCACGCAAGGGCGCTCTCCAGCGCTCGCCGACCGAGAGGACACCTCATGAACCACCGCTTCCGCGCCGCCTTCGCCGCTTCCGCCGTACTCGGTGCCGGGCTGCTCCTGACGGCCTGCCAGGAGGGCTCCGGCACCACCGCCGACGCCACGGCGAAGACCACCGCCACTTCGGCGGCGACACCCACCCCCCAGCCGGTGGCCGACGCCACC
>NZ_JACBWZ010000358.1 GCF_013870595.1 Streptomyces sp. WELS2
CCTCCCTGCGGCACGGCACGGCGCTCTTCAACCCCGAGGGCACCGGCGCCGCTCTGGCCGCCCTCACCGCGCGTCGGCGGTCGGCCCTCCCCGCGCCTCAGCGGTCGCGGAAGGCGAGGGCGACGAACTGGGTGGCCTCGTCCTCGGCGAAGTTGTCGTCGCTGACCAGGAGCAGGGTCCGTTCGCCGCTGGACAGCCGGGGGCCCCAGGTCAGGCCCTCGGTGTTGACGACGGTGCTCAGCCCCAGGCCGTCGAAGTCGGCGACCAGTTTCTTGCGCATCGGCACGACCGTCCGGCCGGCCAGGGAGGACATGCGCCGTACGTCGGTCGCGCCGCGCGTGGTGGCGTCGAAGACGCGGATCTTGTAACCGGCTCCCGCGACCCAGGTGCGTTCGAGGACCAGGTAGCGGTCGGGGTCGTCGGGGAAGGCGAGGATCGCGGCTACGCCGGTGTCCGGTCCCCAGGGGCTGGACGGGTCGGAGGCGGTGAAGATCTTCTCCAGCGGGTAGGCGAACTGCCGGAGCACCGCGCCGTGGCGGTCCTGCCGGGTCACCCGGACCAGGGCGCCGTGCCGCAGGTCGGGTTCCGGGCCGTCCTGGATCAGCGGGCCCTCCAGGGCGCTGGTGAACGTGGCGCCCCGGGCGCCGAACGTGATGGCCTCCACCCCCTTGTTCCGCCGCGGCCCCCGCTCCTCCCGCGTGTACCGGTAGTCGGCCGGCAGCGGGAACGTGCCGCGGTAGGCACCCGTGGGGTCGGCGATCCGGACGGACTGCTGGATCAGCGGGTCGTCCGCCGACGCCGGCCGGTCGCCCTCCTGCGACCACCAGTAGCGGCAGCTTCGCGGGTCCACGCGCAGCTCCTCCGGGTCCACGGCCTTGCCGTCGCGGGCGCTCGCCGGCGGGTGGACCGAGCCGTCCGGCTGCCGCAGCGGGTGGGTGCCGGTGAAGTCGACGGAGCGCACGCCGGTGCCGTCCACGGCGATCCGGGCGGTGTAGAAGCGGGCGGGCTGGAGCACCGAGCGGTCGTCGCTGATCATGACGTACTCGCCCGTGCAGGGGTTGCGGTCGATGCCGGACAGCCCGCCGACGGTGGTGCCGCGGAAGGCGAGCCTGTGGGGGACGATCCGCTCCCCCAGCAACCGCGCGTGCCCGCCGATGTCCGGCGCCTCGGCGTGACCGGCCGGCCGGGCCGCCGCCGCGGGCGCCACCGTGGTGACCATCATGAGCGCCACGGCGCACGCGCGGCGGATCAAGGAAGTTCGCATGGGGTCGATCTTGGACCGGCGCACGCCCCCGGCGCAGTTACCCGTTCGTGTGAACGTCGGTCACGAAGGCCCCTGCGACGGCACGAACATTCCGCTCAACTCTGCATTTTTCGCACCGCGGTCACCGCTCCGGGCGGGACACCCTATGCCCGGCCCTCCCCGGACCCCCGGTCCACGGTGACCACGATCTTGCCTCGGGTGTGGCCCTCCTGGTTCAGCCGGTGGGCCTCCGCCGTGCGCTCCAGCGGGAAGGCCTGCTGGACGTGGACGGACAGGACGCCCTGGTCCGCCCACTCCGACAGGCGCGCCAGGTCGTCGGCGTCCGGGCGGACGAAGACGTACCGGCCGCCGTACTCGCGCACCCCCGGGTCGGTGATCGAGGCCAGCCGGCCCTCCGGGGCGAGGAGGCCCGCGGAGACCGTCAGCGTGTCGCCGCCGACGGTGTCGAAGATCGCGTCCACTCCCTCGGGGGCGAGCCCGCGCACCCGTTCCGCCAGTCCCTCGCCGTAGGCCACGGGCTCGCCGCCCAGGGTGCGGACGTAGTCGTGGTTGGCCTCGCCCGCCGTGCCGAGGACGCGGGCGCCGAGGTGGGCGGCGATCTGGACGGCGAGCGAGCCGACGCCGCCGGCCGCCGCGTGCACCAGGACGGTCTCGCCCCGTTTGACCTGGAGCGCCTTGACCAGCACCTGGTAGGCGGTGAGGCCGGCCAGCGGGAGTCCGGCGGCCTCCTCGAAGGACAGGGTGCGCGGCTTGCGGGCCAGCGTGCGCACCGGTGCGGCCACGTACTCGGCGCAGGTGCCCCGGGACAGGAAGTCCTCGCGGACGTAGCCGATGACCTCGTCCCCGGGGGAGAACTCGGTGACGGCGGCGCCGGGGCGGACGACCACCCCGCCGACGTCCCAGCCGGGGATCACCGGGAAGACGGGGTCCAGCAGGGAATCCAGGTAGCCCTCGCGGCACTTCCAGTCGACCGGGTTGACGGCCGCCGCGCGCACCTCGACCAGCACCTGGTCGGGGCCCACCTTGGGGTCCCGCAGCTCGCCGTACTCCAGCACCTCGGGTCCGCCGTAGCGGCGGTAGCTGATGCCCTTCATGCCCTCGACCCTCCGGGGTACTCGTGCGCCACGCAACCGGGACGATCCGTCGCCGGCCCCCGTACCCCCGGAGGTGAGCGCCATGACCACCCTCCACCAGGAACACACCGCCCACGGGTCGCACCGCCACGGGCCGGACTGCGGGCACTGCGCGGTGCCGCACGGCGATCACGTCGACTACGTCCACGACGGGCATCTGCACCGGGAGCACGCGGGCCACTGGGACGAGTGCGAGCCGGCCGGGCACTCGGTCCACCGGGACCACACGCACGTGCACCACGAGGAGTGCGGGCACGCCCAGGTGCCGCACGGCGACCACGTCGACTACCTGCACGGCGGCCACCGGCACGCCGAGCACGGGGACCACTGGGACGACCACTGACGCACGTGACGCACGGGTCCGGTCCCGTGGGGGCCGCGGGCTTATCGTGGGCCGTATCACGTTCGGCGATCTCCGCTCCCGCACTGGACGGCATACCGACCGGTCGGCATCATGGGTCGGGTCCTGTTCACCCGTCTCCAGGAGTGATGTATGAGCGCCGACCACCCGCCCGGGCTGGACCTGGACCGGCTGCGCGTCCTGCTCGACCGCGAGCGCCCCGGCCTGGTGCACGGTCCGCTGACCGGACGACTGATCGAGGGCGGACGGTCGAACCTCACCTACGCACTCCGCGACGACCGCTCGAAGTGGGTCGTCCGCCGGCCCCCGCTCGGCCATGTGCTGGCCACCGCGCACGACATGAGACGCGAACACCGGGTCATCAGCGCCCTGCACCCGACCCGGGTGCCGGTCCCGCGCCCGGTGCTGCTGTGCGAGGACGAGGAGGTGCTCGGCGCCCCGTTCTACGTCATGGAGTTCGTCGAGGGCACCCCGTACCGCACCGCCGGCCAGCTCGCCCCGCTCGGCCCGGAGCGCACCCGGGAGGCGGTGCTGTCCCTGGTGGACACGCTGGTGGAGCTGCACGCCGTGGACCCGGCCGAGGTGGGCCTCGCGGACTTCGGCCGCCCGGAGGGCTTCCTGGACCGGCAGCTGCGCCGCTGGGGCAAGCAGCTCGACGCCTCCCGCAACCGCGACCTGCCGGGCATCGACGAGCTGCACGGCGCGCTCGGCCGCGCCCTGCCCGCCTCCCCCGCCGCGGCCGTCGTGCACGGCGACTACCGTCTGGACAACGTCCTGATCGGCGAGGACGACAGGATCAGGGCGATCCTCGACTGGGAGATGTCCACCCTCGGCGACCCGCTGACCGACCTCGGCCTGCTGGTGATGTACAGCCGGCCGCTGGGCATGCCCGACTCCCCCGTCTCCACGACCGCCGAGGCGCCCGGCCACCCCTCGCCCCGCGAGCTGGTCGAGCGGTACGCCGAACGCTCGGGGCGGGACGTGTCCGCCGTCTCCTGGTACGAGGCGTTCGCCTGGTTCAAGCTCGCCGTGATCCTGGAGGGCATCCACTACCGCTACACGCTCGGCCAGACGGTCGGGCGCGGCTTCGACCGCATCGGCGACCTCGTTCCCGTCTTCATCCACCACGGACTGACCACCCTTCAGGAAGGCTGACCGCACATGGACTTCGCGTTCGACGCGCGTACGGAGGAACTGCGCGCCCGGCTGCTCGCCTTCATGGACGAGTACGTCTACCCGGCCGAGGCGGTCGCCGAGGAGCAGCGGGCCGCGCTCGCCTCGCCGTGGGACACCCCGGCCGTGGTGGAGGAGCTGAAGGCCGAGGCACGCCGGCAGGGCCTGTGGAACCTCTTCCTCCCGGACGCCGGGTACGGCGCCGGGCTGACCAACCTCCAGTACGCGCCGCTCGCCGAGATCACCGGCCGCTCCCCGCACCTCGCGCCCACCGCGACCAACTGCGCGGCGCCCGACACCGGGAACATGGAGGTGCTGGCGCAGTTCGGCACCGAGGAGCAGAAGAAGCGGTGGCTCGAGCCGCTGCTCGCCGGCGAGATCCGCTCGGCGTTCGCGATGACCGAGCCGGAGGTGGCCTCCTCGGACGCCACGAACATCACCACGCACATCGAGCGGGACGGCGACGAGTACGTCATCACCGGCCGCAAGTGGTACATCTCCGGCGCGATGAACCCGGACTGCGCGATCTTCATCGTGATGGGCAAGACGGACCCGGACGGCGCCGACATCCGCCGCCAGCAGTCGATGGTCCTGGTGCCCCGCGACACCCCGGGCGTCACCGTGCAGCGCGCGATGCGGGTGTTCGGCTACGAGGACCACTCGCACGGCGGTCACGCCGAAGTCGTCTTCGACCGGGTGCGGGTACCGGTGGCCAACCTCGTCGGCGAGGAGGGCGGCGGCTTCGCCATCGCCCAGGCCCGGCTCGGCCCCGGCCGCATCCACCACTGCATGCGGCTGATCGGCATGGCCGAGCGGGCGATCGAGCTGATGTGCCGGCGGGCGGTGTCCCGTACCGCGTTCGGCAAGGCGCTGGCCCAGCAGGGTGTCGTGCAGAACTGGATCGCCGACGCGCGGGTCACCGTGGAGCAGCTGCGGCTGCTGGTGCTGAAGACGGCCTGGCTGATGGACACGGTCGGCAACAAGGGCGCGCACACCGAGATCCAGGCCATCAAGATCGCCACGCCGCGCGCGGTGGTCGGCATCCTGGACCGGGCGATCCAGCTGCACGGCGCGGGCGGGGTGAGCCAGGACTTCCCGCTGGCCGAGCTGTACGCCAGCGCCCGCACGCTGATGCTCGCCGACGGCCCGGACGAGGTGCACCAGCGGTCGCTGGCGCGCCGGGAGCTGAAGAAGTATCTCTGACGCCTCACCGGGCGCGTGGCACCACGGCCCCGGGCAGCCGCGCCGGGACCGTGGTGCCGCACCCGTTGAGCGCGGGCCCGGTGTGTGGTGTCGTACCTCTTCCAGGAGCGGCCGGACGCGGCCGTCCGTGGGACGAGGGGGACACGCGTGACCGGCTTACGGGAGCACGCCGCGTGGGAGACGGCCGCCGGGCCCCAGGTGACCCTGGAGCGGCTGCTGTCGGTCGTGGGCCCCGGGGCCCTGGAGCTGGACACGGCGCCCGGCGGCCTGGCCGTGGCCGTGGGCGGCGCCACCGTGCTCGATGCGCTGGCGCCCGAGGTCCGGCCCGGGGAGCTGGTGCTCGCCGTCGGTGTCGCGGCCGGGTCGGCCCAGGCGGTGGACGTCGTACGCCGGGCCGGTGCCGCCGGGGCCTCGGGGGTGGTCTTCGGCCCGGAACGCCCCGAGGGGGCCCTCGGGGTCCTGCGCTCGGCGGCCCAGGAGGCCGGTACGGCGCTGCTGTTCCGCACCTGGTACCGGTGGGAGGAACTGGTGGCGGTGCTCCGGGCCGGGCTCGCCGCGGCGGGGGCACCGCCGTTGCCGGCCGCCCGGAGCCTGGTGCTGGGCGATCTCGACGGGCTGGCCGACGCGGTGGCCGCCCTGGTCGGCGGCTCGGTGACCATCGAGGACACCGAGTCGCGGGTGCTGGCGTACTCCTCGACGGAGGAGAACGTGGACGAGATGCGCCGGCTGACCATCCTCGGGCGGCGCGTGCCCGCCTGGCGGGTGGCCGCGATGCGCGACGCCGGGTTCTTCCGCGCCCTGTGGACCACGGACGACGTGCTGCACCGGCGCGCCCAGGGCGACAACCCCGAGCGGCTGGTGTGCGCCGTCCGGGCGGGCGGCGAGGTGCTG
>NZ_JACBWZ010000359.1 GCF_013870595.1 Streptomyces sp. WELS2
GCCCTGCCGGGGCGCTCGGCCGGCGGGCACGGCTCGATCTCGCTGCCGTCGACCGGGTTGACGGTCAGCTGGAGGTCGCCGCAGACCAGCCGGTCCATGCGGGCGGGCGCGGGCGCGGCCGGGGCGAGGTCGGGGGCGAGGGGGTCCCGGGACGGGCGGCGGTGGTGCGCCTGGCCGTGGTCCTCGGGTCCCGGGTTGATCGGGTCCATGGGTTCAAGCTCCCCAAAAGCGTCGTGTGCCCGTGCTGTGGCCCTCCCGGCCTCGTCGCACACCGCGCTGTCGCTTCTGGTCCGGGCCCGCTCGGTCGAGGGTCGCGAGACGGCGGGCGACCGCACCCTAAACCGTCGACGGGTTCCGGCGACAGAGCGGGGTGCCCCGCGGTCCGAGACGTCACGGTCTCGGGAGGATTGCCCCCGCCGTACGGTGCGGCGGTCGCGCCCGGTCCGGCCGGGCCCCGCCGGGTTCGCGCCGTGCCCCGGCGGGTGCCTCACACCCGGGGCAGCGACTCCACGCCGATGCCGCCCTCGATGGCGAGGATGCGGTGCAGCCGGGTGGCCACCAGCAGGCGCTGCATCTGCGGGGGCACGCCCCGCAGCACCAGCCGGCGCCCACAGCGGCCGGCCCGCCGGTGGGCACCCATGATCACGCCGAGTCCGGTGGCGTCCCAGGAATCCAGTTCGGACAGGTCGAGCACCAGGTCGCCGACTCCGGTGTCGACGGCCGAGTGCAGGGCCGTACGGGCGTCCGCCGCGCTGCGGACGTCGAGGCGGCCCCCGACGACCAGCTCGACGTGGTCGCCCCTGATGTGCATATGCGCTCCCCGTTGAGTGCGGTTGGCGTACTCCGTGACGGTTGCTGTGCCCCGTCTGACTGTGCGGGTGGCGGTGCGGTTGCTGCCTGTCAGCGAACCGATACCGATTTCACCCCCGGGAGTGATACTCCCGGGGACTGTGTGGCGGGGTGGGGCTCAGTACCTGTAAAAGCCCTGCCCACTCTTGCGGCCGATGTCACCGGCGTCCACCATCCGGCGCATCAGCTCCGGCGGGGCGAACTTCTCGTCCTGGGACTCGGTGTAGATGTTGCTCGTGGCGTGCAGCAGGATGTCCACGCCGGTGAGGTCGGCGGTGGCGAGCGGGCCCATGGCGTGGCCGAAGCCCAGCTTGCAGGCGAGGTCGATGTCCTCGGCGGTGGCGACGCCGGACTCGTAGAGCTTGGTCGCCTCCACCACGAGGGCGGAGATCAGCCGGGTGGTGACGAAGCCGGCCACGTCCCGGTTGACGACGATGCAGGTCTTGCCGACGGACTCGGCGAACTCCCGGGCGGTGGCGAGGGTCTCGTCGCTGGTCTTGTAGCCGCGGACCAGCTCGACGAGCCGCATCATCGGCACCGGCGAGAAGAAGTGGACGCCGACGACCCGTTCGGGGTGTTCGGTGGCCGCCGCGATCTTGGTGATCGGGATGGCGGAGGTGTTGGAGGCGAGCACGGTGTCCTCGCGCACGAGCTTGTCGAGCGCGCGGAAGATCTCGTGCTTGACCTCCAGCTTCTCGAAAACGGCCTCCACCACGACGTCCGCGTCGGCGGCGGCGTCGAGGTCGGTGGTGGGGGTGATGCGCGCGAGGGCGGCCTCGGCGTCCTCGGCGGCCAGCTTGCCCTTGCTCACGAACTTGTCGTACGAAGCCTTGATGCCGTCGGTGCCGCGCCCCAGCGCCTCGTCGGTGACGTCCCGCAGCACGACCTCCCAGCCCGCCTGCGCGGCGACCTGAGCGATACCGGATCCCATGAGCCCGGCCCCGATGACGGCAAGCTTCCGTGCCACTCCGACTCCCCTTAGAACGCGCTGAACGTCTGCCTCTCCGGCGGACCATAGCGCTCCGGGGGCGCCGTGTGACCGGTAAGTAACGCGCGTCACGTCTCAATTGACGGACATCACACCGGCAGGGGTCAGGCCGCGCCTCGGACGGCGTAGTTGAGGACCTTTTCGCTCAACAGGTCCTCGATGTCGTCCATCAGGACGAGGACCTCTCGTGACACTTCGGCCGGTTTGCGACCGGAGACCATCTCGCGGCCGATGGTGACGAAGACGGCCTGGTGCACCCAGCAGATCTGACCGGCCATCAGGTCCGGCAGCGGGTCGTCGTCGGCGGCCCCGGTCTCCTCTCGCAGGGCCGCCTCCAGGATGTCGTGGGTCTCCTGCTGGAGGCTCCACAGCCGTGAACGCAGCGCCGGCGCCTCCTGGATGACCCGCATGAAGCGGTCGTAGCCCGCCATCAGGCCGACCCGGGGCGAGACGGCCTCGACCTCGGAGCGCAGTTCGCGCAGGACGGCACGCGCGGCGGACTCCCCCACGTCCCGGCCGCGGACCCAGCGGGCGAGCCGGCCGGCGACTCCGGCCGAGCGGTCGAAGAAGAGGTCCTCCTTGGCGGGGAAGTAGTTGTAGACGGTGTTGACGGAGACGTTCGCCGCCTCGGCGATCTCCGCGACGGTCACCGCCTCGAAGCCGCGCTCCAGGAACAGCCCCGTGGCGACATCCGAGATGTACTGCCGGGTCTGCCTCTTCTTCCGCTCCCTGAGCCCCTCAGCCATGCCCTCATCCTAGCTTCACTGGCCTCACCCAAACTTTGGGGTCATTGCAAATTTTCAGAGACTCTGTTTTTCTGGAGGCATGGCAGCAGTGATCAGCACGGCGGGCCTGGCCCGCACCTTCCGGACGAGATCCGGTCCCGTCGAGGCCGTCCGCGGCATCGACCTCACCGTCCACGAGGGCGAGATCCTCGGTTTCCTCGGCCCCAACGGCGCCGGCAAGACGACCACCCTGCGGATGCTCACCACCCTGCTGAGGCCGACCGGCGGCGCGGCCACCGTGGCCGGCCACGACCTGGTGGCCGACCCCGCCGGGGTGCGCCGGGTCAGCGGCTACGTCGCCCAGTCCGGCGGGGTCGATCCGCAGATCACCGTGCGGGAGGAACTGGTCACCCAGGGCCGGATGTACCGCCTGCCCAAGGCGCGGGCCGTCGCCCGCGCCGCCGAGCTGGCCGCCGAACTCGGCCTCACCGGGTTCCTGGACCGCAAGACCGGTGCGCTCTCCGGCGGTCAGCGGCGCCGCCTGGACATCGCGATGGCGCTCACCCACCGCCCTAAGGTGCTCTTCCTGGACGAGCCGACGACCGGCCTCGACCCCGGCAGCCGCGCCGGCCTGTGGGAACTGGTCCGCCGGCTGCGCGACGAGCACGGCACGACCGTCTTCCTGACCACCCACTACCTGGACGAGGCCGACGCCCTCGCCGACCGCCTGGTGATCGTCGACCAGGGCACGGTCGCCGCCGAGGGCACCCCGGGCGCGCTCAAGCTCCGCTACGGCGGCTCGCTCGACGCCACCCTCCAGGACACCTTCCTCGCGATCACCGGCCGCGGCCCGGCCCCGGCCGGCACCGCCCCCGTCGCCGTATAGCCGTACAGGAGATCCGGAAACGATGCTGCTCCACGACACGGCCCTCGTCTACGGCCGCTATCTGCGCCAGTCCCTGCGCTCCCGCTTCGCCCTGCTCTTCGGCGTGCTGACACCGCTGCTGTACCTGGTCTTCTTCGGTCCGCTGCTCACCGGCCTGCCGCTGGGCGGGCGGGGCGGTTCCTGGCAGGTGCTGGTCCCCGGGCTGCTGCTCCAGCTGGGGCTGTTCGGCGCCCTGTTCGCCGGCTTCACGGTCATCATGGAGAAGGGGCAGGGGGTGGTGGAGCGGATGCGGGTGACCCCGGTCAGCCGGCTCGCCCTGCTGCTCGGCCGGGTGCTGCGGGACGCCACCGTGTTCGTCTTCCAGGCGGTGCTGCTGGTGCTGGCCGCGCTGGTGATGGGCCTGCGCGCACCGCTGGCCGGCGTCCTGATCGGCTTCGCCTTCGTGGCCCTGCTCACGGCCTCGCTGGCCTCGGTGTCGTACGCGCTCGGCATGAAGGTGCGCACCCCGCAGGAGTTCGGCCCGCTGATCAACGCGGTGTCGATGCCGTCGATGCTGCTGTCCGGCCTGATGCTCCCGATGAGCCTCGCGCCCGCCTGGCTGGACGTGCTGTCGCACTTCGTCCCGTTCCGCTATCTGGTGGACGCGGTCCGGGACGCCTACGTCGGCGACTACACGAGCGCGCACATGCTCTACGGCGTCCTGGTCGCCGTGGGCTTCACGGCGCTGGCCGTGACGGTGGGCACACGGGTGTTCCGGACGGCCGGGGCGTAACTACGCTGGCCGCATGGTCAATCTGACGCGCATCTACACCAGGACCGGCGACCAGGGCACCACCAGCCTCGGCGACATGAGCCGGGTACCCAAGACGGACCTCAGGATCGCCGCCTACGCGGACGCCAACGAGGCCAACGCGGTGATCGGCACCGCCATCGCGCTGGGCGGGCTGGCCCAGGAGATCGTCACGGTCCTCACCCGCGTCCAGAACGACCTGTTCGACGTGGGCGCGGACCTGTCGACGCCGGTCGTGGAGAACCCCGAGTACCCGCCGCTGCGGGTGGAGCAGTTCTACATCGACCGGCTGGAGGCGGACTGCGACCGGTTCAACGAGCGGCTGGAGAAGCTGCGCTCCTTCATCCTGCCGGGCGGCACCCCGGGCGCGGCCCTGCTGCACCAGGCCTGCACGGTCGTCCGCCGGGCCGAGCGCTCCACCTGGACGGCCCTGGAAGCACACGGCGAGACGATGAACCCGCTGACCGCGACCTACCTCAACCGCCTCTCCGACCTGCTGTTCATCCTCGCCCGCAGCGCCAACCAGGAGACCGGGGACGTGCTGTGGGTCCCGGGCGGGGAGCGTTAGCCGCCGCGCGCCGGACGCGGGCGGCGAGCGTCAGCGCCGCCCGGCCCGTTCCCGGTCCCCGGCACGCTCCGGGGCCCGCTTCGGGAACAGCGTGTAGCTCGCCGCGATGACGACGTTGATGCCGGTCAGCCACAGCATGGACTGCTGCCAGGCGCGCAGCGAACCGGTGTCGCCGCTGTCGCCGACGTACCAGACCGCGCCCTGGAGCAGGACGAGCGCGACGCCCGCGGCCAGGATCCAGCGGCCGGCCACCTTCCACTCGTGGACGGCGCGGGCGGTGCCGTACCCGGGCGGCTTCACCGGGGGCGGGCCGCCGGCGAAGCGGTGGGCCACCCGGGCGTCCACCCACTTGACCGTGGAGTGGCCGAGGCCGACGGTGAAGCCGATGTAGACCGCGGCGAGCCCGTGCCGCCAGTCCGGCCGCGCGCCGTTCTTCAGGTCGATCGCCGTGGCGACGAAGAGCACGACCTCCAGCAACGGCTCGCACAACAGCAGCGCCAGTCCGGTGCGCGGCATCCGCAGCGCGTACCGGAAGGCCAGCCCGGCCGCCAGCAGCACCCAGAACGCCACCTCGCAGGCGATGACCAGGCCGACGATCACGATTGGCTCCCCTCGTTCCCCTCCAGGATCCCGCCCTGGCCGGCCGGTTTCGTCGTCGGCGCTGAGGACCGTGCCGTAAGCGAAAGTCGCAGTCCCGCACCCTTCCCGGGGAGCAGGCGGGGCCGGCCGCGGGCGTGTTGGATGGAGGGCATGGCCCGCACGTTCCCCCGCCCGCACCGAGACGACTGGTGGATCGCCGTGGGCGGGCTGCTCGGCGGGCTGCTGCTGTGGGCGCTCGGCGTCCAGCCCCGGGACCGCTCGGACAGCGTGGTGCTGTGGCACGCGCCCTGGGCGGCCCTGGTCCCGCTGGCGCTGACCGCCGCCTGCGAACCGCTGCGCCGCGTGCGGCCGCGCACCGGCCTGCTGATCGGCACCCTCATGCTGGCGTTGGACACGGTGACCCTGGGCAGCGTGGTCACGGTCGTGCTGTACACCGACCTGATGTACGCGGCCGTCCTGTACGGCACCCCGGCCTCGGCCCGCCGCATCCCGTGGATCGCGGGGATGCTCACCGTCCTCGGCTCGGTGGTGCCGGCGGCGCTCTGGCACGATCCGCAGGGGCTGCTGATCGGGCTGGGCATCGGGG
>NZ_JACBWZ010000036.1 GCF_013870595.1 Streptomyces sp. WELS2
GCCGAGGGGCGCTTGCCTTGTCGTGGGGCTGTTCGCTGCCGCGCGGGCTGCGCGCGGCCGTTTCGTGCGGTGTGGGCCGAGCCGTGGGGCCCGGACACGCAGCCGATAGCCTTCCGCCGTGACCGCAACCCTCATCTGGATCCTCGTCGCGCTCGTGGCCGTCGGCGTGTACCTCAGCTGGACGGCCGGACGGCTGGACCGGCTGCACGTGCGGATGGACGCCGCCCGGGCCGCGCTCGACGCGCAGCTGCTGCGGCGCGTCTCGGTGGCCCAGGAGCTGGCGACCTCCGGCGTGCTGGACCCGGCCGCCTCGATCGTGCTCTACGAGGCCGCGCACGCGGCCCGGCAGGCCGAGGAGGAGCAGCGGGAGGTCGCCGAGAGCGAGCTGAGCCAGGCGCTGCGGGCGGTCTTCGAGGACGCGGCCCAGGTGGAGGCGGTGCGCGAGGCCCCCGGCGGCGACGCGGCGGCCCGTGAGCTGGCCGAGGCCGTCCGCCGGGTGCCGATGGCCCGCCGCTTCCACAACGACGCCGTGGGGGCCGCCCGCAGACTCCGCGAACACCGCAAGGTCCGCTGGTTCCGGCTGGCCGGCCACGCTCCCTTCCCGCTGGCCTTCGAGATGGACGACGAGCCGCCCGCGGCCTTGGTCGAGCGGATCTCCTGAAACACGGGTGAAGCAAAAGGATCCACCGGCTTGCCATTGGCCCTTGCTGTGGCCTGGACGGTTCGCGTTTCCTCGGGAGTGCACAAACCCTCTTTCCCATCAGTGAGGTCACCCGTGTCCACCACCGAGAACCAGGCTCCCGAGACCGGCACCGCCCGTGTGAAGCGCGGCATGGCCGAGCAGCTCAAGGGCGGCGTGATCATGGACGTCGTCACGCCGGAGCAGGCGAAGATCGCCGAGGACGCGGGCGCCGTCGCCGTCATGGCCCTGGAGCGAGTCCCGGCCGACATCCGCAAGGACGGCGGCGTGGCCCGTATGTCCGACCCGGACATGATCGAGGGCATCATCGACGCGGTCTCCATCCCGGTGATGGCCAAGTCCCGCATCGGCCACTTCGTCGAGGCCCAGGTGCTGCAGTCCCTCGGCGTCGACTACATCGACGAGTCCGAGGTGCTCACCCCGGCCGACGAGGTCAACCACTCCGACAAGTGGTCCTTCACCACCCCGTTCGTGTGCGGTGCCACCAACCTGGGCGAGGCCCTGCGCCGCATCGCCGAGGGCGCCGCGATGATCCGCTCCAAGGGCGAGGCCGGCACCGGCAACGTGGTCGAGGCCGTCCGCCACCTGCGCCAGATCAAGGGCGACATCGCCCGCCTGCGCGGCCTGGACAACCACGAGCTGTACGCCGCCGCCAAGGAGCTGCGCGCCCCGTACGAGCTGGTCAAGGAGGTCGCCGAGCTGGGCAAGCTCCCGGTGGTGCTGTTCTCCGCCGGCGGTGTGGCCACCCCGGCCGACGCCGCCCTGATGCGCCAGCTCGGCGCCGAGGGCGTGTTCGTCGGCTCCGGCATCTTCAAGTCCGGCGACCCGGCCAAGCGCGCCGCCGCCATCGTGAAGGCCACCACCTTCTACGACGACCCGAAGATCATCGCGGACGCGTCCCGCAACCTCGGCGAGGCCATGGTGGGCATCAACTGCGACACCCTCCCCGAGACCGAGCGCTACGCGAACCGCGGCTGGTAACCCCCACAGGTAACGGCACCCCATGAACACTCCTGTCATAGGCGTCCTGGCCCTCCAGGGCGACGTACGGGAGCACCTCATCGCCCTGGCCGCGGCCGACGCCGTGGCCAGGCCGGTGCGGCGCCCCGAGGAACTCGCCGAGGTGGACGGTCTCGTCCTGCCCGGCGGCGAGTCGACCACCATCTCCAAGCTGGCCGTGCTCTTCGGCGTGATGGAGCCCCTC
The DNA here is from genome assembly GCF_013870595.1 of Streptomyces sp. WELS2. GTDB lineage: Bacteria > Actinomycetota > Actinomycetes > Streptomycetales > Streptomycetaceae > Streptomyces. The sequence continues at coordinate 1,905 of NZ_JACBWZ010000036.1, forward strand.
CGCGCGCGCGTGCGCGACGGCATGCCTGTCTACGGCACCTGCGCGGGCCTGATCATGCTCGCCGACAAGATCCTCGACCCGCGCTCGGGCCAGGAGACCATCGGCGGCATCGACATGATCGTGCGCCGCAACGCCTTCGGCCGGCAGAACGAGTCGTTCGAGGCGGCGGTCGACGTCAAGGGCATCACGGGCGATCCCGTGGAGGGCGTCTTCATCCGCGCCCCCTGGGTGGAGTCCGTCGGCGCCGGGGCCGAGGTGCTCGCCGAGCACGACGGTCACATCGTCGCCGTCCGCCAGGGCAACGCGCTCGCCACCTCCTTCCACCCGGAGCTGACCGGCGACCACCGCGTGCACTCGCTGTTCGTCGACATGGTGCGCGCCGACCAGGCGGCGGAGTCCTTGTAGGATCTCCGGGGGTCCCCCCGGCCTTTCGACCGAGGGGCGTTCGTACAGGATGGGTTACGCGAAGGAGACAGGCAGATGTCCGGCCACTCTAAATGGGCCACGACGAAGCACAAGAAGGCCGTGATCGACGCCAAGCGCGGCAAGCTCTTCGCGAAGCTGATCAAGAACATCGAGGTCGCGGCCCGGATGGGCGGTGCCGACCCGGACGGCAACCCGACGCTGTACGACGCCATCCAGAAGGCGAAGAAGTCGTCGGTCCCGAACAAGAACATCGACTCCGCGGTCAAGCGCGGCGCGGGCCTGGAGGCCGGCGGCGCCGACTACGAGACGATCATGTACGAGGGCTACGGCCCGAACGGCGTCGCGGTGCTCATCGAGTGCCTCACCGACAACCGCAACCGCGCCGCCTCCGAGGTCCGCGTCGCCATGACCCGCAACGGCGGCTCCATGGCCGACCCGGGCTCGGTGTCGTACCTGTTCAACCGCAAGGGCGTCGTCATCGTCCCCAAGGGCGAGCTGACCGAGGACGACGTGCTCGGCGCGGTGCTGGACGCCGGTGCCGAGGAGGTCAACGACCTCGGTGAGAACTTCGAGGTGGTCAGCGAGCCGACCGACCTTGTCGCGGTCCGCACCGCCCTGCAGGAGGCCGGCATCGACTACGAGTCGGCCGAGGCCAACTTCGTCCCGACCATGCAGGTCGAGCTGGACGAGGAGGGCGCCAAGAAGATCTTCAAGCTCATCGACGCGCTGGAGGACAGCGACGACGTGCAGAACGTCTTCGCGAACTTCGACGTGAGCGACGAGATCATGGAGAAGGTCGACGCGTAACGCGTACGGCTGACGACCGGGCCGACGGGACACCCCCCCGTCGGCCCGTCGCGTTGTACGGCGTTGTCGGTGGCACCCGATAGCCTGCACAGACATGCGATCGGGTGACCGAAGGGAGCGGTGCGCGTGCGTGTTCTGGGGGTGGACCCCGGCCTGACCCGGTGCGGGATCGGCGTGGTCGAGGGCGTCGCGGGCCGCCCGCTGACCATGCTCGGCGTCGGCGTCGTCCGCACCCCGGCCGACGCCGAGCTCAGCCACCGGCTGCTCGCCGTCGAGCAGGGCATCGAGGAGTGGCTGGACGAGCACCGGCCCGAGTTCGTCGCCGTGGAGCGCGTCTTCAGCCAGCACAACGTGCGTACGGTCATGGGCACCGCCCAGGCCAGCGCCGTGGCCATGCTGTGCGCCGCCCGGCGCGGCATCCCCGTCGCCCTGCACACCCCCAGCGAGGTCAAGGCCGCCGTCACCGGCTCCGGACGCGCCGAGAAGGCCCAGGTGGGCGCCATGGTCACCCGTCTGCTGCGGCTGGCCGCGCCCCCGAAGCCCGCCGACGCCGCCGACGCCCTCGCACTCGCCATCTGCCATATCTGGCGGGCCCCCGCCCAGAGCCGGCTCCAGCAGGCAGTGGCCCGGCACACGATCCACGCAACGAAAGGCCCCACGGCATGATCGCCTTCGTCAGCGGCACGGTCGCCGCGCTCGCCCCGGATGCCGCCGTTGTCGAGGTCGGGGGCGTCGGCATGGCCGTCCAGTGCACCCCGGACACCCTGTCGGCACTGCGCGTCGGCAAGCCCGCCCGGCTGCACACCTCCCTCGTCGTCCGCGAGGACTCGCTCACCCTGTACGGCTTCGCGGACGACGACGAACGCCAGGTCTTCGAGCTGCTGCAGACCGCGAGCGGCGTCGGCCCGCGCCTCGCCCAGGCCATGCTGGCCGTGCACAGCCCGGACGCGCTGCGCCGCGCGGTCGCCACCGGTGACGAGAAGGCCCTCACCGCCGTCCCCGGCATCGGCAAGAAGGGCGCCCAGAAGCTGCTGCTGGAGCTGAAGGACCGGCTCGGCGAGCCCGTCGGCGCCCCGGCCGTCGGCGCGCCCGTCACCCAGGGCTGGCGCGACCAGCTGCACGCGGCCCTGATCGGTCTCGGCTACGCCACCCGCGAGGCCGACGAGGCGGTGGCCGCCGTGGCGCCCCAGGCCGAGGCGGCGGGCGGCACCCCGCAGGTGGGCCCGCTGCTGAAGGCCGCCCTGCAGACCCTGAACCGCGCCCGCTGACCCGCGCCCCCGCTAGGAGAACTTCGTGAACCGGGACGACACCACCCCCACCCCCGCCGAGGAGCGGCTCGTCGGTGCGTCCGCCGACCGGGAGGACCAGGCCGTCGAGGCCGCCCTTCGCCCCAAGGACCTCGGCGAGTTCATCGGCCAGGAGAAGGTCCGCGAACAGCTCGACCTGGTGCTGCGCGCCGCACGCGCGCGGGGCGCCACCGCCGACCATGTGCTGCTCTCCGGGGCACCCGGCCTCGGCAAGACCACCCTGTCGATGATCATTGCGGCGGAGATGGGCGCCCCCATCCGCATCACCTCCGGCCCCGCCATCCAGCACGCCGGCGACCTCGCCTCGATCCTGTCCTCGCTCCAGGAGGGCGAGGTGCTCTTCCTCGACGAGATCCACCGCATGTCCCGGCCCGCCGAGGAGATGCTGTACATGGCGATGGAGGACTTCCGCGTCGACGTCATCGTGGGCAAGGGTCCCGGCGCCACCGCGATCCCGCTGGAGCTGCCGCCGTTCACCCTGGTCGGCGCCACCACCCGGGCGGGCCTGCTGCCACCGCCGCTGCGCGACCGCTTCGGCTTCACCGCGCACATGGAGTTCTACTCCCCGCGCGAGCTGGAGCGCGTGGTGCACCGCTCGGCGAGCCTGCTGGACGTGGAGATCGAGCCGGACGGCGCCGCCGAGATCGCCGGCCGTTCCCGGGGCACGCCCCGTATCGCCAACCGCCTGCTGCGCCGGGTCCGCGACTACGCGCAGGTCAAGGCCGACGGGGTCATCACCCGGGAGATCGCCGCGGCCGCGCTCGCCGTCTACGAGGTCGACGCGCGCGGCCTGGACCGGCTGGACCGCGCCGTGCTGGAGGCCCTGCTGAAGCTGTTCGGCGGCGGACCGGTGGGCCTGTCCACCCTCGCCGTGGCGGTGGGGGAGGAGCGGGAGACCGTGGAGGAGGTCGCCGAGCCCTTCCTGGTCCGCGAGGGACTGCTTGCCCGCACCCCGCGCGGCCGGGTCGCCACCCCCGCCGCCTGGGCGCACCTGGGACTGACCCCGCCGCACGCCCCGGCCGCGGGAAACGGACAACAGGACTTGTTCGGGACGTGAGGGCGGCCGAGCGGCGAAGGCGATGGCCCGGCCGGAACCCAGGTGCCATGCTGAGCGTTGTTCCATGAGAGCGGACTCGCTTAGACTCCGCCGATGCCGCCCTTGCGGGCGGCGCCGACCACACCCCCATCCCAAAGGCCGCTCACCCGCGCGGTCGCGCGAAGGAAATTCCGTCCCGTGAATGCCTATACCCTTCTCCCGTTCATCGTGCTCATCGCGGCCATGTTCCTGATGACGCGTTCGGCCAAGAAGAAGCAGCAGCAGGCCGCCGACATGCGGAACCACATGCAGCCCGGATCCGGAGTCCGCACGATCGGGGGGATGTACGCGACGGTCAAGGAGGTCAACGAGGACACCGTCCTCCTCGACGCCGCGCCCGGCGTCGACCTCCTCTTCGCCAAGAACGCCATCGGCGCCGTCCTGTCCGACGACGAGTACAACCGCATCGTCCACGGCATCGAGCACGACCTGAAGTCCGACACCGGCATCGTCCCGGACGACGCCTCCTCCCTCACCGAGACCGACGAGACCGACGGATCCGCCGACGCTGCCGCCGCCTCGGACGACAAGATCGACCTCGGTAAGAAGGACGCCGCCGAGGCCGGCGCGGACGACCAGCCGAAGAAGACCGACGGCGACTCCGACGCGAAGTAGTCACCCCCCGGGACGCGTGGCGGCGGCATGATGGGCGCCCCGCGGGTCCCGGGCGCGTCTGTTTCCCGCACGGGAGTCCGACACCATGTCATGGCCGACCGCGCCGACCGGGCGCGGGGCGGCCCGAGAGGGAGTACGAGAAGGTGGCAGCACCTAAGAGGGGCCGAAGCGCGAGCGCCCCGAGCAAGCCAGGGCGCTCGCTGGCCCTCATCCTGATCGCCATCGTGGCGCTCGCCGGAGGGATGTTCGTCTCCGGGCACACCACTCCGCGTCTCGGCATCGACCTCGCCGGTGGTACGAGCATCACGCTCAAGGCGAAGGCCGATCAGGGGTCCGCGATCAACAAGGCCAACATGGACACCGCGGTCGACATCATGAACCGCCGGGTCAACGGTCTGGGTGTCTCCGAGGCGGAGGTGCAGACCCAGGGGAACGACAACATCATCGTCAACATCCCCAAGGGCACCAACTCCAAGGAGGCCCAGGAGCAGGTAGGCACCACCGCCAAGCTGTACTTCCGGCCGGTCCTGGCGAGCGAGCCCAGCGGCCCCGCCACGAAGAGCCCGTCGCCGAGCGCGTCCTCCAAGGGCGGCTCCTCGCCGAAGCCGGGCGCCAGCCCGTCGGCGTCCGCCTCGGCCGGCGAGAAGGCGACCGGTTCCGGCAAGGAGACGGCGTCCGGTTCCGCCTCTCCCTCGGCCTCGGCCACGTCCCAGGGCCGCGCGGTCACCGACGCCCTGAAGGCCGACGCGACCCCCTCGCCGAGCGGCTCCGCCTCCGGCAGCGCCAAGCCCTCGGCCACGCCGTCGGGGACGCCCTCGGCCCCGGCCGGCAGCGGCTCCGGCGCGGACGCCAAGCTCCAGGCGCAGTACGCGACCCTGGACTGCACCAAGCCCACCGACCGGGCGAACGCCGGCAAGAACGTCAAGCCGGGCCAGCCCACCGTGGCCTGCGGCAAGATCGACGACGCCTGGTACAAGTACCTGCTCGGTCCGGCCGCCGTGGACGGCACCGAGGTGAAGAAGGCGCAGGCCGTCTTCGACACCCAGGGCGCCGCCGGCTGGCAGGTCCAGATGACCTTCACCGGCAAGGGCGCCAAGAAGTTCGCCGACATCACCGGCGAGCTGGCCCAGAAGACGCAGCCGCAGAACGAGTTCGGCATCGTTCTGGACGGCGAGGTCGTCTCCAGCCCGTACGTGCGGCAGTCCATCACCGGCGGCCAGGCGGAGATCTCCGGCAGCTTCCAGCAGGACGAGGCGCAGAGCCTCGCCAACATGCTGTCGTACGGTGCTCTGCCGCTGTCCTTCCAGGAGCAGTCCGTCACCACCGTCACCGCCGCGCTCGGCGGCGAGCAGCTGCACGCCGGTCTGCTCGCGGGCGCGATCGGCCTGGCGCTGGTCGTGATCTACCTGGTGGTCTACTACCGCGGCCTGTCGCTCGTCGCCATGGCCTCGCTGGTGGTCTCGGCGATCCTCACCTACGTGATCATGTCGCTGCTCGGCCCGGCCATCGGCTTCGCGCTGAACCTGCCGGCCGTCTGCGGTGCCATCGTCGCCATCGGTATCACCGCGGACTCCTTCATCGTGTACTTCGAACGCATTCGGGACGAGATCCGCGAGGGCCGGACGCTGCGTCCCGCCGTCGAGCGGGCCTGGCCGCGTGCCCGGCGCACGGTCCTGGTCTCCGACTTCGTGTCGTTCCTCGCCGCCGCGGTGCTGTTCATCGTGACCGTCGGCAAGGTGCAGGGCTTCGCCTTCACTCTGGGCCTGACCACCCTGCTCGACGTGGTCGTCGTCTTCCTCTTCACCAAGCCGCTGATGACGCTCCTCGCCCGCCGCAGGTTCTTCGCCGACGGCCACAAGTGGTCCGGTCTCGACCCCAAGAGCCTGGGCGCCAAGCCCCCGCTGCGCCGTACCCGCCGCCCCGCCGGACCCGCCGCCGGCCCCGTCGACCCGAAGGAGGCATGAGCCATGTCGAAACTCGGCAACCTCGGCGCCCGGCTGCACCGCGGCGAGATCTCGTACGACTTCGTCGGCAAGCGGAAGATCTGGTACGGCATCTCGATCCTGATCACCATCACGGCCATCGTCGGCCTGGCGGTGCGCGGCCTGAACATGGGCATCGAGTTCGAGGGCGGTGCCGTCTTCACGACGCCCACGAAGATGAGCGCCTCGGTGGCCCAGGCGGAGGAGTACGCCAACAAGGCCTCCGGCCACCAGGCCATCGTGCAGAAGCTGGGCAACGGCAGCCTGCGCATCCAGATCGCCGGCATCGACACCGGCCAGTCCGACCGGATCAAGCAGGAGCTGGCCAAGGACCTGAATCTCGACCCCGAGAAGCTCGCCGCCGACCTGGTCGGCCCGAGCTGGGGCGAGCAGATCGCCAACAAGGCCTGGGAGGGCCTGGCGATCTTCATGGTCCTCGTCGTGATCTACCTGGCCATCGCGTTCGAGTGGCGCATGGCCATCGCGGCGCTGGTCGCGCTGATCCACGACATCACCATCACGACCGGTATCTACGCCCTGGTCGGCTTCGAGGTCACGCCCGGTACGGTCATCGGTCTGCTGACCATCCTCGGTTACTCGCTCTACGACACGGTCGTCGTCTTCGACAGCCTCAAGGAGCAGACGAAGGACCTCACCAAGCAGACCCGGTTCACCTACAGCGAGATCGCCAACCGCTCGATCAACGGCACCCTGGTGCGCTCCATCAACACCACGGTCGTCGCGCTGCTGCCGGTCGCCGGTCTGCTCTTCATCGGCGGCGGCTTCCTCGGCGCGGGCACGCTCAACGACATCTCGCTGTCGCTGTTCGTGGGTCTCGCGGCCGGTGCCTACTCCTCGATCTTCATCGCCACCCCGCTCGTCGCCGACCTCAAGGAGCGCGAGCCGGCGATGAAGAACCTCACCAAGCGGGTCCTGGCCAAGCGCGCCCAGGCCGCCGCGGGGGAGGACCTCGCCGAGGTCCGCGCCACCGACGGTGACGACGGCGACGACGGCGCCCCCGCCGTCGTGGGCCCGCGCAACCAGCCCGCACGCGGCCGAGGCCGCGGCCGTACCTCCGGAAAGCGCCGATGACCGACATTCAGGAACTGCTGCTGAGCCGCATCCGCGATGTGGCCGACTACCCGGAGCCGGGTGTGATGTTCAAGGACATCACCCCGCTCCTGGCCGACCCTGCGGCCTTCACCGCGCTCACCGACACGCTGGCGCAGATCGCCGCCGACACCGGCGCCACCAAGGTCGTCGGCCTGGAGGCCCGGGGCTTCATCCTCGGTGCCCCCGTCGCCGTCCGCGCCGGACTGGGCTTCATCCCGGTCCGCAAGGCGGGCAAGCTGCCCGGGGCCACCCTGCGCCAGGCGTACGACCTGGAGTACGGCTCGGCGGAGATCGAGGTGCACGCCGAGGACCTGTCCGACGGCGACCGCGTGCTGATCGTGGACGACGTCCTGGCCACGGGCGGCACGGCCGAGGCGGCGATCCACCTCATCCAGCGCGCCGGCGCCGAGGTGTCCGGGCTCGCGGTGCTGATGGAGCTGGGCTTCCTGGGCGGCCGCGCCCGGCTGGACGCCGCGCTGGACGGGGCTCCGCTCCAGGCGCTGCTCCAGGTCTGAACCCGCCGCAGCCGTGAGACGGCCGCCCCGGCATGTGTGCCGGGGCGGCCGCTTGCGTCCCACCGGATCCGCGACCGGTGCCTGGCGGGCCCCGCCTCGGGGTTTTCGCAGGTCGGCGCGGGTTCGCCCACCCGCCGCGGACGCCGGTGCGGGAACTGCGCGACCGACCGTCCGGAATCCCGTGACGGCCTTCCGCGTTGCAGGGGTACACGGTCCTCACAGCCGCCTGAAGGCGATGACCGGGCGCAGGATCGCTACCATGGGGTCTCCGGAGCCTGACCGGGGGACCCGGATCGCGCACGAGGAGTCCTCTTGCCAGACGAGGCCCAGCCACTGACCGCCGCCAAGCCCGAGCCCGCCTCGGCCGCCGCGGCGAAGCCCGCGCCGAGCACTTCCCAGGTGAAGAACGACACCCGCGGGGCGGTCGAGCACGCCCACTCCGCGCCCGTGGAGAAGAGCGCCGAGACCGCGCGTCCCAAGCAGGCCCCGGCCGAGCGCCCGGCGCAGCCCCCGGTGGTCCGCCAGCCGGCCGCGCAGCCCACCCGCACCGCCTCCTCCAACCGGGTCCGGGCCCGCCTCGCCCGCCTCGGCGTCCAGCGCGCGAACCCCTACAACCCGGTCCTGGAGCCGCTGCTGCGGATAGTGCGCAGCAACGACCCAAAGATCGAGAACTCCACGCTGCGCCAGATCGAGCGCGCCTACCAGGTCGCCGAACGCTGGCACCGCGGCCAGAAGCGCAAGAGCGGCGACCCGTACATCACGCACCCGCTCGCCGTCACCACCATCCTCGCCGAGCTGGGGATGGACCCGGCCACCCTGATGGCGGGGCTGCTGCACGACACCGTCGAGGACACCGAGTACGGCCTCGAGGACCTGCGCCGCGACTTCGGCGACGTCGTCGCCCTGCTCGTCGACGGCGTGACCAAGCTGGACAAGGTCAAGTTCGGCGAGGCCGCGCAGGCCGAGACCGTGCGCAAGATGGTCGTGGCCATGGCGAAGGACCCGCGGGTCCTGGTCATCAAGCTCGCCGACCGCCTGCACAACATGCGCACCATGCGCTACCTCAAGCGCGAGAAGCAGGAGAAGAAGGCGCGCGAGACGCTGGAGATCTACGCTCCGCTCGCCCACCGCCTCGGCATGAACACCATCAAGTGGGAGCTGGAGGACCTCGCGTTCGCGATCCTCTACCCCAAGATGTACGACGAGATCGTACGACTGGTGGCCGAGCGGGCGCCGAAGCGCGACGAGTACCTGGCCATAGTGACCGACGAGGTCCAGTCCGACCTGCGCGCCGCCCGGATCAAGGCCACCGTCACCGGCCGCCCCAAGCACTACTACAGCGTCTACCAGAAGATGATCGTGCGAGGCCGCGACTTCGCCGAGATCTACGACCTGGTGGGCATCCGCGTCCTCGTCGACACGGTCCGCGACTGCTACGCCGCCCTCGGCACGGTGCACGCGCGATGGAACCCGGTCCCCGGCCGGTTCAAGGACTACATCGCGATGCCCAAGTTCAACATGTACCAGTCGCTGCACACGACGGTCATCGGCCCCAACGGCAAGCCGGTCGAACTCCAGATCCGCACGTTCGACATGCACCGCCGCGCCGAGTACGGCATCGCCGCGCACTGGAAGTACAAGCAGGAGGCCGTCGCCGGCGCCTCCAAGGTCCGCACCGACGCGCCGAAGACGTCGGCGAAGGACAAGGACGCCATCAACGACATGGCGTGGCTGCGGCAGCTGCTGGACTGGCAGAAGGAGACCGAGGACCCGGGCGAGTTCCTGGAGTCCCTGCGCTTCGACCTGTCCCGCAACGAGGTCTTCGTCTTCACGCCCAAGGGCGACGTCATAGCGCTGCCGGCCGGCGCCACCCCGGTGGACTTCGCGTACGCCGTGCACACCGAGGTCGGCCACCGCACCATAGGGGCGCGGGTCAACGGGCGGCTGGTCCCGCTGGAGTCCACCCTGGACAACGGCGACCTGGTCGAGGTGTTCACCTCCAAGGCACCCGGCGCCGGCCCCTCCCGGGACTGGCTCGGCTTCGTCAAGTCGCCGCGGGCCCGCAACAAGATCCGCGCCTGGTTCTCCAAGGAGCGCCGGGACGAGGCGATCGAGCAGGGCAAGGACGCCATCGTGCGGGCCATGCGCAAGCAGAACCTGCCGATCCAGCGGATCCTCACCGGTGACTCGCTGGTCACGCTGGCGCACGAGATGCGCTACTCGGACATCTCCGCGCTGTACGCGGCGATCGGCGAGGGCCATGTCTCCGCGCAGAACATCGTGCAGAAGCTCGTCCAGGCGCTCGGCGGCGAGGAGGCGGCCACCGAGGAGATCGACGAGACGGTCCCGCCGTCCCGCGGGCGCGGGCGCAAGCGGCGCTCCACGGCCGACCCGGGCGTGGTCGTCAAGGGCGTCGAGGACGTGTGGGTCAAGCTGGCCCGCTGCTGTACGCCGGTGCCGGGAGACCCGATCATCGGCTTCGTCACCCGCGGCAGCGGCGTATCGGTCCACCGCAGCGACTGCGTCAACGTCGATTCGCTCTCCCGTGAGCCGGAGCGCATCCTCGACGTCGAGTGGGCGCCGACCCAGTCCTCGGTCTTCCTGGTCGCCATCCAGGTGGAGGCGCTGGACCGGTCCCGGCTGCTGTCGGACGTCACCCGGGTGCTGTCCGACCAGCACGTCAACATCCTGTCGGCGGCCGTGCAGACATCCCGGGACCGGGTGGCCACCTCCCGGTTCACCTTCGAGATGGGCGACCCCAAGCACCTCGGCCACGTGCTGAAGGCGGTGCGGGGCGTGGAGGGCGTGTACGACGTGTACCGGGTGACGTCGGGACGCAGCCGCTCGTAGGACGCCCCGCGCGGCCGCCCGGCCGCGGGACGCGACCCCAGGACACCGAGAAGGGCCCCGTACGGGTGTACGGGGCCCTTCCAGCTGAGCGGTGGGGTTGTTTATCCTCCGAACTCCTGCAGGCCCTTCAGAGCCTGGTCCAGGAGCGCCTGACGGCCCTCCAGCTCCTTCTGCAGCTTGTCGGCCTTGGCGTTGTTGCCCTGGGCGCGCGCCTGGTCGATCTGCGCCCGCAGCTTGTCCACGGCGGCCTGGAGCTGACCGGTCAGACCCTCGGCACGCGCGCGGGCCTCCGGGTTCGTCCGGCGCCACTCGGCCTCCTCGGCCTCCTGGATGGCCCGCTCCACGGCGTGCATCCGGCCCTCCACCTTCGGCCGGGCGTCCCGCGGGACGTGACCGATGGCCTCCCAGCGCTCGTTGATCGAGCGGAAGGTGGCCCGCGCGGCCTTCAGGTCGGTGATCGGCAGGAGCTTCTCGGCCTCCTCGGCCAGCTCCTCCTTCAGCTTCAGGTTCTCCGACTGCTCGGCGTCCCGCTCGGCGAACACCGAGCTGCGGGCGGCGAAGAACACGTCCTGGGCGCCGCGGAAGCGGTTCCACAGGTCGTCCTCGTGCTCGCGCTGGGCGCGGCCCGCGGCCTTCCACTCCGCCATCAGCTCGCGGTACCGGGCGGCCGTCGGACCCCAGTCCGTCGAACCGGACAGCGCCTCGGCCTCGGCGACCAGCCGCTCCTTGACCCGCCGGGCCTCCTCGCGCTGCGCGTCCAGCTGCGCGAAGTGAGCCTTGCGGCGCTTGGAGAACGCCGACCGGGCGTGCGAGAAGCGGTGCCACAGCTCGTCGTCGGACTTGCGGTCCAGCCGCGGCAGCCCCTTCCACGTGTCCACCAGCGCCCGCAGCCGCTCGCCGGCGGCCCGCCACTGGTCGGACCGGGCCAGCTGCTCGGCCTCGGTGACCAGGTCCTCCTTGGCCTTGCGGGCCTCGTCGGACTGCCTGGCCCGCTGCGCCTTGCGCTCCTCGCGGCGCGCCTCGACGGTCGCGACCAGCTTGTCCAGCCGCTTGCGCAGCGCGTCCAGGTCGCCGACCGCGTGGTGCGCGTCCACCTGCTCGCGCAGGTGGTCGACGGCGGCCTGGGCGTCCTTCGCCGACAGGTCGGTGGTCCGCACGCGCTTCTCGAGGAGGCCGATCTCGACAACCAGGCCCTCGTACTTGCGCTCGAAGTAGGCCAGCGCCTCCTCGGGGGAGCCGGCCTGCCAGGAACCGACGACCTTCTCGCCGTCGGCCGTACGCACGTACACGGTCCCCGTCTCGTCGACGCGGCCCCACGGGTCGCTGCTCACAGCGCCTCCTCCACATGATGCCTGCGGGGGGCCGCAGCACCCCCGGGCATCGTCCACAGTTTCGTCACGGCCAACATAGGCGACCAGCGGGTTGCCTGTCCGCATCCAGCGCGACCGAAATTCCGCCGCCCGCCCCGTTGACCTCCCGGTCCGGGTGCCGGACGGGGCCGGCGGGATCCGGACACAGGGTCAGGACTTGACGACCGCGGCCTTGTCGATCACGACCGTCGCGTTCGGTGCGCCGTCGCCGGCGCCCGTGTTCTCACCGGCCGCCGCGATCTTGTCCAGCACCTTCATGCCCGCCGCGTCGACCGTGCCGAACGGCGTGTAGCTGGGCGGCAGCTGGCTGTCCTTGTAGACGAGGAAGAACTGGCTGCCGCCGCTGTGCGGCTGCCCGGTGTTGGCCATCGCCACCGTGCCCGCCGGGTAGATGTTCTTCTTGAGGCTCTTGTCCTTGAGGTTCTCGTCCGGGAGCGTGTAGCCGGGACCGCCCGCGCCGGTGCCCTGCGGGTCGCCGCACTGCAGGACGTAGATGCCCTGGGTGGTCAGCCGGTGGCACTTGGTGTGGTCGAAGTAGCCCTTGCCGGCGAGGAAGTCGAACGAGTTCACCGTGTGCGGCGCCGCCGACGCCTTCAGCGCGACGCCGATGTCACCGCACGTCGTCGCCAGCTTCAGCGTGTACTTCGCCGACGTGTCGATCGTCATCGCCGGCTCCTTCTTCCAGCTCAGCTTCTGCACCGAGCCGGCCGCCGGCTTCTCGCAGGGATCCGGCGCCTTGCTGGTCGGCGCGGCGCTCGGGGTGACCTGGCCGCTCGCGTCGGTCTTCTTCTTGTCGTCGTCCTTGAGCACCCCGGTCGTGTACAGCGCGACACTGCCGATCACGACCACGCCCAGGACCGACGCGATCACGGAGTTGCGCAGGCGGGCCTTGCGCCGCGCCTCGGTGCGCCGCTGCTGCTGCCGCAAGAACTTCTCCCGGGCGAGCTGACGCCGCCGCTGCTCCTGGCTGACCACCGGGTTCTCTCCTCATGCGTGTCGTGTGTCGGGCGGTACGCGTGCGTGCTCGTGCCCCGACCGCTGCGTGTAGCCCCGTACCGTATATGGGTTCGCTGAGGAAACGGCAGCGCCGGTAGGCTCTGGGTGCAGCCGAAGCCGCCCGCGACCGACACAAACGAAGGACGATCGTGCTCATTGCCGGGTTCCCCGCCGGGGCCTGGGGGACGAACTGTTATCTCGTCGCCCCCGCCGCCGGTGAGGAGTGCGTGATCATCGACCCCGGCCATCAGGCCGCCGAAGGCGTCGGGGAAGCGCTGAGGAAACATCGGCTCAAGCCCGTCGCCGTCGTCCTCACCCACGGCCACATCGACCACGTCGCCTCGGTGGTCCCCGTCTGCGGCGCGCACGAGGTACCGGCCTGGATCCACCCCGAGGACCGCTACATGATGAGCGACCCGGAGAAGGCGCTCGGCCGTTCCATCGGCATGCCGCTCATGGGCGAGCTGACCGTGGGGGAGCCGGACGACGTCAGGGAGCTGACGGACGGCACGGCCCTGGAGCTGGCCGGCCTCACGTTCTCCGTCGCGCACGCGCCGGGCCATACCAAGGGGTCGGTGACCTTCCGGATGCCCGAGAGCGCCGACGTGCCGTCGGTGTTCTTCTCCGGGGATCTGCTGTTCGCCGGCTCCATCGGACGCACCGACCTGCCGGGCGGATCCATGGAGGACATGCTCGAGTCGCTGGCCCGCGTGTGCCTGCCGCTCGACGACTCCACCGTGGTGCTGTCCGGCCACGGTCCCCAGACGACCATCGGCCAGGAGCGCGCCACCAACCCCTATCTGCGGCAGGTGGCCGCCGGCCCGGGAAGCGTGGACGCTCCCCGACGAGGAATGTGACGAGAGACCTTTCGTGAGCACTTTTCAGGCCCCCAAGGGCACCTACGACCTGATCCCGCCGGACTCGGCCGCCTACCTGGCGGTCCGCGAGGCCATCGCCGCCCCGCTGCGCCACTCCGGCTACGGCTACATCGAGACCCCCGGCTTCGAGAACGTCGAACTGTTCGCGCGCGGTGTGGGCGAGTCCACCGACATCGTGACCAAGGAGATGTACGCCTTCGAGACCAAGGGCGGCGACAGGCTCGCCCTGCGCCCCGAGGGCACCGCGTCCGTGCTGCGGGCGGCCCTGGAGGCCAACCTGCACAAGACCGGCAACCTCCCGGTCAAGCTCTGGTACTCCGGCTCCTACTACCGCTACGAGCGCCCCCAGAAGGGCCGCTACCGCCACTTCTCCCAGGTGGGCGCGGAGGCGATCGGCGCGGAGGACCCGGCGCTGGACGCCGAGCTGATCATCCTGGCCGACCAGGCCTACCGCTCGCTGGGCCTGAGGAACTTCCGCATCCTGCTGAACAGCCTGGGCGACAAGGAGTGCCGTCCGGTGTACCGGGCCGCCCTGCAGGACTTCCTGCGCGGCCTGGACCTGGACGAGGACACCCGCCGGCGCGTCGACATCAACCCGCTGCGGGTCCTGGACGACAAGCGCGAGTCGGTCCGGCAGCAGCTCGACGGCGCCCCCCTGCTGCGCGACTACCTGTGCGACGCGTGCAAGGCGTACCACGAGGAGGTCCGCGAGCTGATCACCGCCGCGGGCGTCTCCTTCGAGGACGACCCCAGGCTGGTGCGCGGCCTGGACTACTACACCCGCACCACCTTCGAGTTCGTGCACGACGGTCTGGGCTCGCAGTCCGCGGTGGGCGGCGGCGGCCGGTACGACGGCCTGTCCGAGATGATCGGCGGCCCCGCGCTGCCGTCCGTCGGCTGGGCGCTGGGCGTCGACCGCACGGTCCTCGCGCTCCAGGCCGAAGGCGTGGAGCTGGACCTGCCGACCCCGACGTCGGTGTACGCCGTCCCGCTCGGCGAGGAGGCCCGCCGGGTGCTGTTCGCCAAGGTCACCGAGTTGCGCAAGGTGGGCATCGCGGCCGACTTCGCCTACGGCGGCAAGGGGCTGAAGGGCGCCATGAAGAACGCCAACCGCTCCGGCGCCCGCTACACGATCGTCGCCGGCGAGCGCGACCTGGCCGAGGGCGTCGTCCAGCTCAAGGACATGGAGTCCGGCGAGCAGACCGCGATCGGCGTCAACGAGATCGTGGCGGAGCTGGAGTCCCGGCTCGGCTAACCCGCGCGCGTGGGCGCCGGACGCTCCCCGAGGGGGTGTCCGGCGCCCTTGTCACAGAAGGGCCGGACGCTGTCCGGAACCCGGCGGGGGCACCCGTCGTACGCAGATCCTTATGCGCAACGAACGGTGCGCACACAGGCGCGTGCGGCACAATGACCCCTGCCCGAAGATGGTCCGACCCTCGAGTGACGGAATCGGCGTGATGAGCAAGACGACAGTGGACGACGTCTCCGCAAAGCCCGGTCCGGAGCGCGCCGCCGACGCCCCGCGCGCGGCCGGCGGCAGCCGTGCCCTCGCCATCCTGCTGGTGATCACCGGCGCGGCCGGACTGCTGGCCTCGTGGGTCATCACGATCGACAAGTTCAAGATCCTCGAGGCCAAGGTCGCGGGCAAGACCTTCACACCCGGGTGCAGCCTCAACCCGGTGATCTCCTGCGGCAGCGTCATGGAGAGCAAGCAGGCCGCCGCCTTCGGCTTCCCGAACCCCATGCTCGGGCTGGTCTGCTACGGCATCGTCGTCTGCGTCGGCATGAGCCTGCTGGCCCGCGCCCGCTTCCCGCGCTGGTACTGGCTCACGTTCAACTTCGGCACCCTGTTCGGCGTGGGCTTCTGCACCTGGCTGCAGTTCCAGTCCCTGTACCGGATCAACGCGCTGTGCCTGTGGTGCTCGCTGGCCTGGGTCGCCACGATCACCATGTTCTGGTACGTCACCTCGTTCAACATCCGCAACGCCTTCCTGCCGGCCCCGCGCTGGCTGCGGTCCTTCTTCGGCGAGTTCACCTGGGTCGTGCCGGTCGCGCACATCGGCATCATCGGCATGCTGGTGCTGACCCGCTGGTGGGAGTTCTGGACCAGCTGACCGCCCCGGCGGGATTGTCGGTGCGGTGTTCTAGGGTTTCAGCGTGGAACCCGACCTGTTCACCGCCGCAGCAGAAGAACGCCAGGAGAAGGACCCGGCGGGCAGCCCCCTGGCGGTGCGCATGCGCCCGCGCTCGCTCGACGAGGTCGTGGGCCAGCAGCATCTGCTGGCGCCCGGCTCACCCCTGCGCCGCCTGGTCGGCGAGGGCTCCGGCGGGCCCGCCGGACCGTCCTCGGTGATCCTCTGGGGGCCGCCCGGCACCGGCAAGACCACCCTGGCGTACGTGGTGTCCAAGGCGACCGACAAGCGGTTCGTGGAACTGTCCGCGATCACCGCCGGCGTCAAGGAGGTCCGCGCGGTCATCGACGGCGCCCGCCGCGCCACCGGCGGCTACGGCAAGGAGACCGTCCTCTTCCTGGACGAGATCCACCGCTTCAGCAAGGCCCAGCAGGACTCCCTGCTGCCGGCCGTGGAGAACCGCTGGGTCACCCTGATCGCCGCCACCACGGAGAACCCCTACTTCTCGGTGATCTCCCCGCTGCTCTCCCGCTCCCTCCTGCTCACCCTCGAACCCCTCACCGACGACGACATCCGCGGCCTGCTGCGGCGCGCCCTCGCCGACGAACGCGGACTGAGGAACGCCGTCACGCTCCCCGGGGAGACCGAGGAGCACCTGCTGCGGATCGCCGGCGGCGACGCCCGGCGCGCCCTGACCGCCCTGGAGGCCGCCGCCGGCGCCGCCCTGGACCAGGGCGAGAGCGAGATCGGCCTGCGCACGCTGGAGCAGACCGTCGACCGCGCCGCCGTGAAGTACGACCGCGACGGCGACCAGCACTACGACGTCGCCAGCGCCCTCATCAAGTCCATCCGCGGCTCCGACGTCGACGCGGCCCTGCACTACCTGGCCCGCATGATCGAGGCCGGCGAGGACCCCCGGTTCATCGCCCGCCGGCTGATGATCTCCGCCAGCGAGGACATCGGCCTCGCCGACCCCACCGCGCTGCCCACCGCGGTCGCCGCCGCCCAGGCCGTCGCCATGATCGGCTTCCCGGAGGCCGCCCTCACCCTCAGCCACGCCACCATCGCCCTGGCCCTCGCCCCCAAGTCCAACTCCGCGACCACCGCGATCGCCGCCGCCCTGGACGACGTGCGCAAGGGCCTGGCCGGCCCGGTCCCCGCGCATCTGCGCGACGGGCACTACAAGGGCGCCGCCAAGCTCGGCCACGCCCAGGGGTACGTGTACCCGCACGACCTGCCGGAGGGCATCGCCGAGCAGCAGTACGCCCCGGACGCCCTGAAGGACCGCGAGTACTACACTCCGGGCCGGCACGGCGCCGAGGCCAGGTACGCGGACGCCGTCGAGTGGACCCGCAGACACCTCGGTCGCAAGCGGTCCTGAGCAGCCTGTAGACTGCTGCGAAGTGCCGAGTTCCGTGCTGTCAGAGCGGGACAACCGGCCGGAGACCCGGACCCCCGTGGACCGGCTCCAGGAGCGTCGCGCACCGTCGAACGGTGTCGCGGGCAGCCCACCACCCCCCGTGAGATCCCGGGACGGTCGGTGGGCCACTCGCGTGCTGCACGTATGTGCCCAGACCAGGGAAGCGGCTGCCCGGCAGGTCCCGCGCGGACCCGACGGGTTTTCCCGGCTGCGGATGCGACCTCCCTAACCCTGACGAGCCGGAATCTAGGAAATGAGATAACTGTGGCGAACCAGTCCCGCCCCAAGGTCAAGAAGTCGCGTGCCCTCGGCATCGCGCTGACCCCGAAGGCCGTCAAGTACTTCGAGGCCCGCCCCTACCCGCCGGGTGAGCACGGCCGCGGCCGCAAGCAGAACTCGGACTACAAGGTCCGTCTGCTGGAGAAGCAGCGCCTGCGCGCTCAGTACGACATCTCCGAGCGCCAGCTGGTGCGCGCCTACGAGCGTGCCTCCAAGGTCCAGGGCAAGACCGGTGAGGCCCTGATCGTGGAGCTGGAGCGCCGCCTCGACGCGCTGGTCCTGCGTTCGGGCATCGCCCGCACGATCTACCAGGCCCGCCAGATGGTCGTCCACGGCCACATCCAGGTCAACGGCCAGAAGGTCGACAAGCCGTCCTTCCGTGTCCGCCCGGACGACGTCGTGCAGGTCCGCGACCGCTCCAAGGACAAGACGCTGTTCCAGATCGCCCGTGAGGGTGGCTTCGCCCCCGACGGCGAGACCCCGCGCTACCTCCAGGTGAACCTCAAGGCCCTGGCGTTCCGCCTGGACCGCGAGCCGAACCGCAAGGAGATCCCGGTGATCTGCGACGAGCAGCTCGTCGTCGAGTACTACGCCCGCTGACCCAGGTCACGGCGTAGGCCTCAGCCCGCCGTCTCCCCGCCCTTCCGGGTGGGCGAGGCGGCGGGTTCGCGCTGTCCGGGGCCGGTGTCCGCGACCGGGCCGCGCGGTGCCGGCAGGGCGTCCAGCGCCCCCGGCCCCCGATGCCGCAGCGCCCGGGCCACCGCCG
>NZ_JACBWZ010000360.1 GCF_013870595.1 Streptomyces sp. WELS2
CCACGCTGCCCCGCAGGTCCGCGGAAGGGCCGACGTACACGTCCTCGTGCAGGATGGCCGGCCGGCCATCGCCCCCGCGCTCGTCGGCCGCGGTGACGCATCCTGCGTCGTACTCGGTGCCGCGGACGCACCGGACTCCTGGGTGCTGCGGGTCGATCCGCAGCACCCGCTGAACGTCAACCGCAAGCGGGACCACCACCCGGGCATCCTGCTGATGGAGGCGGTCCAGCAGGTGGCGCACCTGGTGCCGCGGCAGCCGTTCTACCCCGAGACGGTCCGCATCCAGTTCCACCGCTACGCCGAACTGGGCGTGCCCTGCGTCATCGAGGCCAGGACCGTCGTCCAGCTCGGAACCGGCACCGAACTGCTCACCGTGCGCGGGACGCAGGGCGGGCAGCCGGTCTTCGCCGCCGACCTGCACAACGCGGCGGCACTCGCCCCGGCGGACGCCCGGTGAGCGGGCTCCGCGGCGACCGGCCGCACACCGTCCTGCTCACGGGCGGCACCGGATTCATCGGCTCCCACGTCCTGGCCCGACTGCTGGCGGCAGCCGACCGCGGCGCCCGGCTGCGGGTGCGGCTGCTCGCGCACACGGCGGCACCGCCGGCGCATCCGGCGGTCGAGCCCTGGACGGGAGACCTGGCGGACCCGGCGACCCTCCGCGGCATCTGCGCGGGCGTCTCCCGGGTGCTCCACCTCGGCTCCCTGGTCAGCGGGGACGAGGACCGGCTCCGAGCGGTCAACGCGGTCGGCACCTCGGCACTGCTCGATGAGGCACGGGCCGCCGGCGTACGCTCCTTCGTCCGGCTGAGCACCACCGCGGTGTACGGGCCCGGACCACACCGCGGAGTCGCCGAGGAGGCTGCCGTCCCCGGCCCGGAATCCGCGGTCAGCCGCAGCCGTCTGGCGGGCGACGTGCGGGTGCTGGCCGCCGGCGGGACCGTCGTGCGGCCGCACCTGGTGTACGGCAGCGGGGACACCTGGGTCGTCCCCGCCGCGGTCACGGCGCTGCGGCTGCTGCCGGGGCTGCCGGACGACGGCCGTGCGCGGGTGTCCGTGATCAGCGCCGACGACCTGGCGGAGGCACTGGTCGCGCTCGCGCTGGACCAGGCCGGCCCCCCGGCCGGGGTGCTGCACGCCGCACACCCGGAGCCGGTGTCGGTGCGAGCCATGCTCTCCCGGGTCGCCGGGGAACTGTCGCTGCCCCTGCCCGGGCGGGCGCTCACCGCGGACGAGGCGGTGCGCGGGCTGCCGGCCGGGGACGAGCGCGCGCCGCGGCTGATCCGCTTCCTGACCACGGACGCCTGGTTCGACGGCCGGCTGCTCTGGCGGACGACGGGCGTCCGTCCCGGGGCCGGATTCCTCGCCGACTTCCCCACGCACCTCCCGTGGTACCGGAAGGCGTTGGGACTTTCCTGAGCCGTGCGCCTGCCGGGGGCGAGGGCCGTGGCGGGTCCGGCCCTCACCCCCGGGGTCAGGCCGCCGGCCGCAGGATCACCGGCAGGGCACGGTGGCCGTTGGAGATGAACGACACCTGCGGCAGGATCTCGGAGGTCCCGAGCGCCATGTCGGGGAAGCGGTCGAACAGGGCCGCGAGAGCGATCCGCGCCTCCAAGCGGGCCAGTGGCGCCCCCAGGCAGTAGTGCACGCCGAAGCCGAAGGCCACGTGGTCTTTACGCGTGGGCCGCCGGACGTGGAAGGCGTCGGCGTCCGGACCGTGCCGCCGGGGGTCGCGCCCCGCGCCGGCGAAGGCGATCATGATGGGGTCGCCCTTGGCGATGACGACCCCGGCGATCTCGATGTCCTCCACGGCGTAGCGCAGGATGGAGTGGGCCCCGGGCGCCTCCAGGCGCAGGGTCTCGTCGATGACGTCGTCCCAGTCGGCGTGGCCCTCCCGGACCAGGGCCAGTTGCCCGGGGTGGCTCAGCAGTCTGTGCACCGCGTGGTCGAGCAGGTTGACCGTGGTCTCGTAGCCCGCGGTGAACAGCAGGATGAGGTTGTCGGCCAGTTCCTTCTCGGTCATCTGGCCCGCGGCCTGGGCCTTGATGAGCTCGCAGGTCAGGTCGTCGGCCGGCTCGGCCCTTTTGCGGGCGATGAGTTCGGTGAGCGCGACGTACAGCTCCCGCCCGTTGGCCTGCGCCTGCTCCAGGGTGGCCGTGGTGGAGAAGAAGCCCTTGATGATCCGCTGGAAGCGGCTGCGCGCCTCGGCGGGTATGCCGAACAACTCGCAGGTGACCTGTAGCGGCAGCGGATGGGCGAAGCCCTCGCGGAGGTCGACTTCCGCCCCCGGGGGCCGCTCGGCCAGCGCGTCCAGGATCTCGGCGGTCAGCGCCTCGATCCGCGGCTGCAGGGTGGCCACCCGGCGGGCGGTGAAGGCCGAGGCGACCGGCTTGCGCAGGCGCGCGTGGTCGTCGCCGTAGGCGGTCACCATGTTCTGCACGGAGACCCAGATGGCCAGCGGCCACTCGGCGCCGACGCTTCCGTCGATCCACGCGGGCCAGTGCCGGTAGGCGTCCTTGGAGACGCGGGGATCCGTGAGCAGTGCCCTGATCTCCTCGTGGCCGGTGACGGACCAGGCCAGAACCCCGCTCGGCAGTTCCACTCGCCGGACCGGTCCCTCGGCGCGAATTCTGGCGATCTCCCCATGGATGTCCTGACCGGACGCGTCAATGACGTACTTGCACGATGCGGATCCTGTCACTTCCGTCCCCCTATGGATGTGTTCCAGCAATTACGGAACCACGACGATCCAGCGGTGGCTGATCATATGGGAGAGCGGCATGAACACGACGCCCCATGGGGAGGTCCGGATCCCGACCCTCCGGATCCGGACTTCTTCCCGGGGCGGGGATTTTGACCGTACGTCAGTCCGCAGCCGCGCTGGCGGCCGCCTCACGCGGCACGGGATCGACGGGTGAGGGCATCACGGGGCGCCGGCTGCGGGCGAAGCGCCGCATCACAGGCCGCTCCACCGCCACGTACAGGATCCAGCCGGCCATCAGGGTGGCCAGGAAAAAGCCGATGAACACCGCCGTCGCCACCGGCGTTTCGTACCGGGCGCTGTGACCCACCACGTTGCGGCCGTAGAAGACGGTGATGCCCTGGCAGAGGTAGAACCCGAAGGACACCTCTCCCAGCCAGGTCATGGTCCGCCCGCCCAGCCAGCCCGACCGCCCCGCCACATCCCGCTGCACCGCCGAGACGATCAGCGCGCAGATCGGAAGGATCATCGTCACGTTGAAGACCAGGACGAACGGAACGTACAACTGGACCACGAAGCCGGCCAGGCACAGTGCCACGGCGGCGGGCATCGGCACCGGGACGTCACGTCCCGCGCGCACGGCCAGCGCCAGCAGCGCCCCGATCACGAACTCGGGAAGACGCAGCGGAGGCAGGAAGTCGCCGAACCAGAACTGCAGATTGGACACTCCGAAAGAAGTCGCCGGTGTATCGGGCACCAGCCAGGCCGTCGCCGCCTGGACGGCGACCATCACCACCATGAGCCCGGCGATCCATCCCCACAGATGCCGGACCGGGATCCTCCTGAGGCCCGCGATGACCAGCGGGAACAGGACATAGAACAGCAGCTCGCAACTGAGGGTCCAGGCAACGAGGTTCACGCACATGAACACCGACGGGTCCGGGAACCATGCGTGCAGCAGGAAGAGGTTCGGCAGCCACGCCTTCGCCGGGATCGAGCCATCGGCGAGGAAGACCATCACGAAGGCCCAGGTGGCCAGGTGGGCCGGGAAGACTTTGAGCAGCCGACGGCGCCAGAACGCTGTCGCGGGCTCCCCCGGCTTGGCCGACCAGGTGAGCACGAACCCGCTGAGGACGAAGAAGAACGAGACGCCGATCATCCCGGAGCGGCCGAAGGTGTCCCCGAGCCACTGCGCGATCGTGTGGTTCGCGAACGGACTGACCTTCACCGGCGCATTCGGCGGAAGCGGTGAATCGATCAGTGTCATGTGGAACATGAAAACGAGAAAGGCTGCAACGAATCGCAGCCCGGTCAGCGAAGGAAGCCGATGTCTTTGGAGGTCGGGAGTCGGCAGAGCCGCCGAATAAATCATAGAAAGCCTTCCGCTTGCAGGGTGCGCTCGGCCATTCGCCCAGTACGAGCGACAAAGCCCCCGGGGCCGCGAGCGCACCTCAGAGTGAACTGACCGATATTCGATCGTCCAATGAATTCGTCCATGCGAAAGGCGTATAAATAAGCCGGCCCTGAATATTACAAAACAGGCATCACCGAAATGTCCGGCAAACAAGGCATCTGCTGTCAGGGCAGCTCGTCCAGTCCCGCCACGAAGTCCTGCACCACGCTGCGCCGGTCGTCGCGCCGCCACGCCACCGCCAGCTCACTGGGCGACAGCCCGCTGACGGGACGTGCCACGATCCCCGAGCGCCGGTACAGCTCGACGTTGCCCTCGGCCAGCAGCACCACTCCCTTGCCGGCTTCGACCGCCGCCAGGGTCTCCTCCGCGCTCGAGACGACCGCGCCGATCCGGGGTTCCCGCCCGCCGCGGTCCTCCAGCGCCAGCCAGAAGCCACGCAGCGGACCGGCTCGCTCCGGCAGGGCGATGAAGGGCTCCTCCATCAGGTCGGCGAAGGCGATCTCCTCCCGCTCCGCCAAGGCGTGCCCCGCGGGGAGCGCCGCCCAGCGCCGTTCCCGCGCCACCACCCGCACCGAGAACTGCTCGGCGTCCGGAAGCGGGAGCCACACGAAGGCGATGTCCACCTCGCCCTTCGCCAGCCCCACACTCGGATCCGCCCAGCCCACGTGCCGGAACCGCAGCTGCCACTCCGGCCACTTGGGCTCGAAGGTCCGCCGTCCCCGCTGGACCAGACCTCGTCCCACACTCGTCGACAGACCGACGGTCAGCACCGCGCGCGCGTCCACCGCCGCGTCCGCCACCGCCCGCTGCGCCTGGTCCCACCGCTGGATGATCTCCCGCGCCGCCGGAAGGAGCGCGGCGCCCGCCGGCGTCAGCCGCACCTCACGCCAGGCCCGCTCGAACAAGGGCGTCCGCAGGCCCGTTTCCAGCTGACGCATCTGTTTGCTCAGCAACGACTGGGAGACGAAGAGCCGCTCCGCCGCCCGCTGGAAGCTCAGCTCCTCCGCGACAGCCACAAAGTACTTGAGATCCCGTACGTGGGCGTCCATAGCACATGGTTATCACAAGAGATCTTAGACAGGGCAGGTCAGACCGGCCGAGGATGAGAGGGTGCCAATTCGCTTGGAGGCGACGGACATGAGGAATCCCGACTTCGACCCGACCAGCCCGGCCATCGATCCACGGGGCCGCGTCGCGCTCGTCACCGGAGGAAACCGGGGCATCGGCCAGGAGGTCTGCCGGCAGCTCGCCCGGCTCGGGCACACCGTCTGGCTCACCGCCCGCAATCTCCCCGACGCCGAACGCGCCGCCGGCGCCATGGCCGCCACGGGCCTCGACGTCCGCCCTTTGCGCCTTGACGTTCGCGACGCCGGCACCCTCGAACAGGCGGCCCACCACGTCGGCGAGGAGTTCGGACGGCTCGACGTCCTCGTCAACAACGCCGCCATCCACTACGACAGCTGGCAGCGTCCGTCCGCCGCCCGCATGTCCATCGTCACCGAGGCGTTCGAGACCAACCTCTTCGGCGCCTGGCGCACCGTCCTGGCCTTCGTCGACCTCCTGCGGGCCGCCGAGCACCCCCGCATCGTCAACGTCAGCAGTGAGGCAGCCTCCCTGACCAACATGGGCAGCGGCGCTCCCGCCTATACCGCTTCCAAGACCGCGCTGAACGCTCTCACCCGCATGCTGGCCGCCGACCTCCGCCACGAGGGCGTGCTCGTCAACTCCGTCTGCCCCGGCTGGGTCGCCACCGACATGGGCGGTCCCGGAGGGCGGCCCGTCGAGGCCGGCGCCGCCAGTGTCGTCTGGGCCGCCCTCCTTGCCGACGACGGCCCCACCGGCGACTTCTTCCGTGACGGCCGCGCCCTCCCCTG
>NZ_JACBWZ010000361.1 GCF_013870595.1 Streptomyces sp. WELS2
CACGACGGCGGCGTGCCGGGCCGACACCGTCTCCTCGTCCGCCAGGAGCGCCGACGCCTCGGGGGCCCGGTCCCCGCTGCGGCCCAGCCGCAGTTCCCCGCCGACCGGCTGCCCGGAACGGGACCCGCGCCCAGCCGTACGAACAGTGCGGAGTCCTCCGTACGGTGCCGGAGCCGCCGTGGGCGAGGGGGGTGCCCGGTGCGGAGAGGGACACGAGCCGGTCGACGCTCCGGTGCGGGGCGGAGCCCGCTCCTCCGCGCCGAGCAGGGGTGAGGTGCGGGCCTGGTCCACCGGTTCACCTGTCGGGGCGTCGAGCCCTGGTCCCCGTATCCCGGTGTGGGTCTCCGGTTCGAGCGGTACGGACACCTGGTCGGTGCGGGCGAGCGCGGCAGCGGCACGGTCGGCAGACGGTTCCGGCGTCACTCATGTGTCATCCCCTCCGCCGCCGTGGGGCCCGCTCGCGTGGTCCGGCAGCCGGGTCCCGGCGCACCCTGCCGGACAACGCCCGGCTACCGGCCGGTTTCCGTCCGTTCCGCCCGGGGGCCGGACGCTCGGTCCACCGCCGGGCGCGGTGGCACGAGCCGGGTCAGTGCCAGGTACACCACCAGGGAGGTGCCCAGGCCCACCGCCCAGCCGTAGTCGGCGAGCGGGGACAGCGCCGGAACGGGGCGGCCGTCGGTCAGCGGAGTGAAGTCGGCGCCGCCGACGGCGAGGACGCCGCCCGCCAGGAAGGCGAGGACCGCCCGCGGGTTCCAGCCGCCCTGGTACCAGTACCGGCCGCCCGCGCGATACAGCCCGGCGAGGTCCAGCCGGGTGCGGCGCACCAGCCAGTAGTCGGCGACGAGGATGCCGGCGACGGTGCCGAGCAGTCCGCCGACCAGGCCGAGCCAGGTGAAGATGTAGCCGCGCGGGTCGGAGTACAGCTTCCACGGCAGGATCAGCACCGCGAGGACGGCGGTGATCAGGGCGCCGGTGCGGAAACCGACCCTGCCGGGGGCCACGTTGGAGAAGTCGAACGCCGGGGAGACCAGGTTGGCGGCGATGTTGACGGACAGGGTGGCGACGAGGACCGTCACGAGCGCGTACAGCAGGCCGGCCGCGTTGTCCGTCTTCGCGGCCAGCCGCACCGGGTCCCAGACCGGCTCGCCGTAGACGGCCTGCGAGCCGGAGGTCACCAGCACGGACAGGAACGCGAAGAGGGTCATCGTGGTCGGCAGCCCGAGCGCCTGGCCCCAGGTCTGCGCGCGCTGGCTCCTTCCGTAGCGGGTGAAGTCGGGGATGTTCAGCGACAGCGTGGACCAGAAGCCGATCATGCCCATGAGGGAGGGCCAGAACAGTTTCCAGAAGGCACCGCCCCAGCCGAGCCGGGACGGCTGGTCGAAGAGCGGGCCGAACCCGCCGGCCCGCTCGCTCATCCACCACAGCATCGCGAACGCGCCGACGAGGACGAAGGGCGCCGCCCAGTTCTCGAAGCGGCGGATGGTCTCCATGCCCCGCAGGATGATCGCGACCTGGAGGGCCCAGAAGAGCGCGAAGGACAGCCACATGGTCCACGCGTGGCCGCCCACCAGCGCGGCGTCCGTCCAGCCGGCGCCGATCAGCTTCCCGGCGAGGAGGTAAATCGCCTCGCCGCCGATCCAGGTCTGGATGCCGAACCAGCCGCACGCCACCAACGCCCGTACCACGGCGGGCAGGTTGGCGCCGCGCACCCCGAAGGAGGCGCGGGCGAACACCGGGAACGGGATGCCGTACTTGGGGCCCGCGTGCCCGGTCAGCAGCATCGGGGCCAGCACGATCAGGTTGGCGAGGGCGATGGTGAACACCGCCTGCCGCCAGTCCATGCCGACCGCGATCAGCCCGGAGGCGAGGGTCCAGGAGGCGGTGTTGTGGGCCATGCCGACCCACAGGGCCGAGAAGGTGTACGTGGTCCAGGTGCGCCGGGCGGCGGGCACCGGGAGCAGGTCGTCGTTGGCGTACGGCCCGCTGGGCGGCGGGGTGCCGGGCGCGAGTTCCACGCGTCCGTCGGGAAGGGTGACCTGGCCGGGTATCGGTACGGCGGTGGGGGCGGTGTCGGTCATGGGCTGGCCAATCGTCGTCGGGCGGATCGAAGCGGCCGTGCGGGCGCCAGCCCCCTCCCCCGGGACGGCGGGAGGGGTGACCAGGACAGTCAACGGAGGTGACCTGCACAGGAGTTGACGGCGGGGATGATCCGGCTGCCGTAGACGTCGACGGTCGACTCCTGCGCGTCGTGCATGTCGTACACCGCGAACTGGTCGACGCCCAGGGCGCGCAGCGCGGTCAGCTTCTCGATGTGCCGCTCGGCGGGGCCGATGACGCAGAACCGGTCCACGATCCCGTCGGGCACGAACGTGGTGTCGGGGTTGCCGCTGCGCCCGTGGTGGGCGTAGTCGTAGCCCTGCCGGGCCTTGATGTAGTCGGTGAGTGCCGCGGGGACGTCGGCGGAGCGCTCGCCGTACCGGGAGACGAGGTCGGCGACGTGGTTGCCGACCATGCCGCCGAACCAGCGGCACTGCTCGCGGGCGTGGGCGAGGGCGGCGGGCGAGTCGTCCTCGGTGACGTAGGCCGGGGCGGCGACGCAGATCGTCACCTCGGACGGGTCGCGGCCGGCGGCTGCCGCCGCGTCCCTGACCGCCTTCACCATGTATTCGGTCAGGTACAGGTCGGCGAGCTGGAGGATGAACCCGTCGGCCTCCTCGCCGGCCATCTTGAGGGCCTTCGGGCCGTAGGCGGCCATCCAGACGGGGAGTTCCGCGCCCTCCTTGATCCACGGGATGCGGATCCTGGTGCCGCCGAGGTCGGCCTCCTCGCCCCGGCCGAGGGCGCGGATGACCTTCATGGCCTCGCTGATCCGGGCCAGTGTGTTGGGTTTGCGCCCGGCGACGCGCATCGCGGAGTCGCCGCGGCCGATGCCGCAGACGGTGCGGTTGCCGAACATGTCGTTGAGGGTGGCGAAGGTGGAGGCGGTGACCTCCCAGGTGCGGGTGCCCGGGTTGGTGACCATCGGACCGACGATCAACCGCTCGGTGTTCGCCAGGATCTGGCTGTAGATGACGAACGGTTCCTGCCAGAGCACGGCGGAGTCGAAGGTCCAGCCGTAGCGGAAGCCGTTGTGCTCGGCCCGCCGCATCAGGTCGACGACGCGGGAGGCGGGCGGGTCGGTCTGCAGGACGAGTCCGAAGTCCATGGTCGTCACTCCTAGTTCAGGTACTGACAGGTGGAGCGCGGGGTGAAGACGCCGTGCCCGGCGCGGCCGGTGTACTCCCGCTGGACGATGACGGGTTCGCCGCGCGAGAGGACCGTCTCCACGCGGCCGGTGACCCGCTTGCCCTCGTACGCCGAGTAGTCGACGTTCATGTGGTGGGTCGCGGCGGACATCACCTGCTCGGCGTGCGGGTCGTAGATGACGATGTCCGCGTCGGCGCCCGGGGCGATGGTGCCCTTCTTCGGGTACAGGCCGAACATGCGGGCCGGGGCGGCGCAGGCGATCTCGATCCAGCGGCGGCGCGAGATGCGGCCGTCCACGACGGCCTGGTGGAGCAGGTCCAGGCGGTTCTCGACGCCCGGCAGTCCGTTGGGGATCCTGGAGAAGTCGCCCCGGCCGAGGTCCTTCTGGCCGGTGAAGCAGAAGGGGCAGTGGTCGGTGGAGACCACCTGGAGGTCGTTCGTCCGCAGGGCCCGCCAGAGACTCGCCTGGTGTTCACGGGGCCGCAGCGGGGTGCTGCACACGTACTTGGCGCCCTCGAAGTCCGGCTCGGCGAGGTTGTCGGCGGACAGGAACAGATACTGCGGGCAGGTCTCGCCGAAGACGTCCAGCCCCTCGTCGCGCGCCCTGGCCAGCTCCGCGACCGCCTCCGTCGCCGAGACGTGGACGACGTACAGCGGGGCCCCGGCGACCTGGGCGAGCCGGATCGCGCGATGGGTGGCCTCGGCCTCCAGCAGCGCCTTGCGGACCTCCCCGTGATGGCGGGGGTCGGTCTCGCCCCGGGCCAGCGCCTGCCGGACCAGCACGTCGATGGCGATGCCGTTCTCGGCGTGCATCATGATCAGCCCGCCGTTCTCCGCGGAGCGCTGCATGGCACGCAGGATCTGGCCGTCATCGGAGTAGAAGACGCCCGGATACGCCATGAACTGCTTGAACGAGGTCACGCCCTCCTCGATCAGCAGGTCCATTTCCTTGAGCGTCTCGTCGTTCACATCGGAGACGATCATGTGGAAGGCGTAGTCGATCGCGCAGTTGCCCTCGGCCTTGGCGTGCCAGGCGTCCAGGCCCTCGCGCAGGGTGTGGCCGACGCTCTGCACCGCGAAGTCCACGATGGTGGTCGTACCGCCCCAGGCCGCGGCCCGGGTGCCGGTGGCGAAGGTGTCGGAGGCCTGTGTGCCGCCGAACGGCATCTCCATGTGGGTGTGCGCGTCGACTCCGCCCGGGATGACGTACTTCCCGGTGGCGTCGATCACGCGGTCCGCGGTCCAGCTGTGCGCGTGGGGCGTGGCCAGGGCGGCGACGCGGCCGTCCTCGACGAGGACGTCGGCGTGGATCTCGTCGGACGCGGTGATGACGAGACCGTGGCGGATGACGGTACGGCTGCTCATGCTGCTCCTCGGTCACTCGGCTCGGTCAGGGTGCCGTCAGCGGCTGGTACGCCCCCGGTGCGCGGTCGCGGTAGAACTGCCAGCGGGCGCGGACCTCGTGGAGTTTCGCCAGGTCCAGGTCGCGGACGACCAGTTCGGGCTCGGTGTCGCTCGCGACCTCGCCGACGAAGCGGGCCTCGGGGTCCACGAAGTAGGTGGTGCCGTAGAAGTCGTTGTCGCCCAGGTCCTCCACGCCGACCCGGTTGATCGCGCCGACGAAGTACTCGTTGGCGACGGCCGCCGCCGGCTGCTCCAGCTGCCACAGGTAGCGGGAGAGGCCGCGCGAGGTGGCCGACGGGTTGAAGACGATCTCGGCGCCGGCCAGGCCCAGTGCCCGCCAGCCCTCCGGGAAGTGGCGGTCGTAGCAGATGTAGACGCCGATCCGGCCGGCCGCGGTGTCGAAGACGGGCCAGCCGCCGTTGCCCGGGCGGAAGTAGAACTTCTCCCAGAATCCGTGGACTTGGGGAATGTGGGTCTTGCGGTACTTGCCGAGGTAGGAGCCGTCCGCGTCGATAACGGCGGCGGTGTTGTACAGCACGCCCGGCTGCTCCTCCTCGTACATCGGCAGCACGAGGACGATGCCCAGCTCCTTGGCGAGGGCCTGGAAGCGGCGCACGGTCGGGCCCTCCGGGATCCGCTCGGCGTACGCGTAGAACGCCGGGTCCTGGACCTGGCAGAAGTAGGGGCCGTAGAACAGCTCCTGGAAGCAGAGGACTTGGGCGCCCTGGGCGGCGGCGTCGCGGGCCGCCTGCTCGTGGACCCGGATCATGGACTCCTTGTCGCCGGTCCAGGACGTCTGGAACAGGGCGGCACGGATCACTCGGCTCATCGGGACCTCCGGTAGCTCGGTGTGCGATGAGCCTAGGAAGCGGCTGTGGCCGGTTCGACGGGCAGCGTGTCACGTTCGCGGCGGGTCGGCGTGCCACCGTGTCACGTCCGGGCGGGGCCATGTTTCACCGCCGTTGTCGCAGGTCGCCGCATGTTTCACCCCTGTTGCGCGTCATGCGCGAGGAGCGCGATGTGCACCGAGGCCGCCTGTTCGAAGTCGTCCAGGTCGACGCCGAGACGGGCCTGGACGGCCTCCAGGCGGCGGTAGAGGGCCGGCCGGGAGACATGGTGGAGCCGGGCGGTGCGGGACTTGTTGCGGCCCGTGGCCAGGTAGGTCCGCAGGACGTCCAGCAGCTCCGGACCGGCGTCGCCGAGCAGTCCGGCAAGCTCCCGCTCGGCGAACGACTGCACCCGCGGATCGTCCCGCAAGAGCCGCACCAGTCCCCGCAGATGGACGTCCCGGAGCCGTACGACGGCCGGCAGCTCCCGGGCGGCCGGGGATCCGGC
>NZ_JACBWZ010000362.1 GCF_013870595.1 Streptomyces sp. WELS2
GACGGCACGGTGTTCACCGTGGACGGCCGGGCGCCTGGCGCCTGGTGAGGCCGTGACGACCGACAGGGGCCGCCTCCGTCGGGAGGCGGCCCCTGCCGGTGGTGTCGCGGTGAGCGGTCAACCGAGGCGGGACACGTCGCGCACCGCGCCCTTGTCGGCGCTCGTGGCCATCGCGGCGTAGGCGCGCAGGGCGGTGGAGACCTTGCGGTCGCGGTTCCTCGGGGCGTAGACGCCGTTCAGGGCCTGCTCGCGGCGGGCCAGCTCGGCGTCGTCGACCAGCAGCTCGATCGTGCGGTTCGGGATGTCGATGCGGATGCGGTCGCCGTCCTGGACCAGGGCGATGGTGCCGCCGGAGGCCGCCTCGGGCGAGGCGTGGCCGATGGACAGGCCCGAGGTGCCGCCGGAGAAGCGGCCGTCGGTGACCAGGGCGCAGGTCTTGCCGAGGCCCCGGCCCTTCAGGTACGAGGTCGGGTACAGCATCTCCTGCATGCCGGGGCCGCCCTTGGGGCCCTCGTAGCGGATGACGACGACGTCGCCGTCCTTGACCTCCTGGGTGAGGATCCGCTGGACGGCCTCCTCCTGGGACTCGCAGACGACCGCCGGGCCCTCGAAGGTCCAGATCGACTCGTCCACGCCGGCCGTCTTCACCACGCAGCCGTCGACCGCGAGGTTGCCGCGCAGCACGGCCAGGCCGCCGTCCTTGGAGTACGCGTGCTCGGCGGAGCGGATGCAGCCGTTCTCGGCGTCCTCGTCCAGGGCCTCCCAGCGCTCGGACTGGGAGAAGGCCTCGGCGGAGCGGACGCAGCCGGGCGCCGCGTGCCACAGCTCGACCGCCTCGGGCGAGGGCGAGCCGCCGCGGACGTCCCAGGTCTTCAGCCAGTCGGCCAGGGACGGGCTGTGCACGGCGTGCACGTCCTCGTTGAGCAGGCCGGCCCGGTGCAGCTCGCCCAGCAGGGCCGGGATGCCGCCGGCGCGGTGCACGTCCTCCATGTAGTACGTGCGGTCCTTGGCGACGTTCGGGGCGACCTTCGCCAGGCAGGGCACGCGGCGGGAGACGGCGTCGATCTCGTCCAGGCCGAACGGGACGCCCGCCTCCTGGGCGGCGGCCAGCAGGTGCAGGATCGTGTTGGTGGAGCCGCCCATCGCGATGTCCAGGGCCATGGCGTTCTCGAAGGCCTGGAGGGTGGCGATGTTGCGGGGCAGGACGGTGTCGTCGTCCTGCTCGTAGTAGCGGCGGGTGAGGTCCATGACCGTGCGGGCCGCGTTCTCGTACAGGGCGCGGCGGGCGGTGTGGGTGGCGAGGACCGAGCCGTTGCCGGGCAGGGACAGGCCGATGGCCTCGGTCAGGCAGTTCATCGAGTTGGCGGTGAACATGCCGGAACAGCTGCCGCAGGTCGGGCAGGCGTTCTCCTCGATGCGGAGGATGTCCTCGTCGGAGATCTTGTCGTTGACGGCGTCGGAGATCGCGTCGACCAGGTCGAGCGTGCGGACCGTGCCGTCGACCAGGGTGGCGCGGCCGGACTCCATGGGACCGCCGGAGACGAACACCGTCGGGATGTTCAGGCGCAGGGCCGCCATCAGCATGCCCGGGGTGATCTTGTCGCAGTTGGAGATGCAGACCAGGGCGTCGGCGCAGTGGGCCTCGACCATGTACTCCACCGAGTCCGCGATCAGGTCGCGGGACGGCAGGGAGTACAGCATGCCGCCGTGGCCCATGGCGATGCCGTCGTCGACCGCGATCGTGTTGAACTCGCGCGGGATGCCGCCGGCCTCCTTGATCGCCTCGCTGACGATCCGGCCGACCGGCTGGAGGTGGGTGTGACCGGGCACGAACTCGGTGAAGGAGTTCGCGACGGCGATGATCGGCTTCCGGCCGATGTCCGCACCGGGTACACCGGAGGCGCGCATAAGGGCGCGGGCGCCCGCCATGTTGCGACCGTGGGTGACTGTGCGGGACCTCAGCTCGGGCATCGTCGCTCGCTCCTTCAGACGGGTGTGCCTGCTGTCGAGCGTACGCCGGTCATCCAGCTGGCGGGACGGGGTGTCCGAATCCCGGGACGTCCGTTTCACCGGCGCCGCCGGACGGCTCCTGCCGGACGGCTCCTGCCGGACGGCTCCTCACGGGGCCGTCAGATGGACCTGTACGACGGGTGCGACACGGGCGATGATCTGCTCCAGGTCCGCCGACGCCAGGGGCTCCAGCCGGATCACGTACCGCAGCATGGCACAGCCCACCAGCTGGGCGGCGGCCAGTTCGGCGCGCAGCTCCGCGTCGGGCAGCTCCAGCCGGGCGGCGATGCGGCGCATCAGCTGGGCGGCGACCAGGCGGCGCAGGACGGCGGCGGCCGTGTCGTTGTCGACGGCCGAGCGCACGATCGCCAGCAGCGGGGCCCGGGTGGCGGGGTCCTCCCAGATGCCGAGCACGAACCGGGTCAGCCGCTCGCCGACCCCGTCCGCCGGGCCCTCGGCGACCGCGTCGGGCGCGTCCAGCGCGGGGGCGAAGGCGACCTCGACGGCCGCCTCGAAGACCTGCTCCTTGGTGCCGAAGTAGTGGTGCACCAGCGCGGAGTCCACCCCGGCGGCCTTGGCGATGCCGCGTACGGACGTCTTCTCGTACCCCCGCGCGGAGAACTCCTCGCGGGCGGCGGCGAGGATGCGGTCCCGGGTGCCGGCGGACTCGGTGCGCGGGGGGCGGCCCCGGCGGCGGGCGGGGGGACGGGGGGCTGAATCGTCCGTCTCCGCGGAGCGCGGGGCGGCGCTGTCCGTCTCCAGGGGACGGGGCGGGGTCATCGCCGGGGCACCCGTACGGCCGCCGCGCCCAGGTGGGCGCGGGTGAAGGCCAGGGCCTCGGCGAGGTCGGCCTCGCGCTCGGCACCGGACATCGCGCGCCGGGTGTTGACCTCGATCACCACATGGCCGTCGAAGCCGGTGCGCACCAGGCGTTCCAGCAGCTCGGCGCAGGGCTGGGTGCCACGGCCGGGCACCAGGTGCTCGTCCTTGGCCGAGCCCCGGCCGTCGGCGAGGTGGACGTGCCCGAGCCGGTCGCCCATGCGGTCGGCCATGTCCAGGGCGTCGGTGCGGGCCGTCGCCGTGTGGCTGAGGTCGATCGTGAAGTGCCGGTAGTCGTTGTTGGTGACGTCCCAGTCGGGGGCGTAGGCGAGCATCTCGCGGTCGCGGTAGCGCCAGGGGTACATGTTCTCGACGGCGAACCGCACGTCCGTCTCGTCCGCCATCCGCCAGACGCCCTCCACGAAGCCCCGGGCGTACTGCCGCTGCCAGCGGAACGGCGGATGCACGACGACGGTGGAGGCACCGAGCTTCTCCGCCGCCGCGCGGGCCCTGAGCAGCTTCGTCCAGGGGTCGGTGGTCCACACCCGCTGGGTGATCAGCAGACAGGGGGCGTGGACGGCCAGGATGGGCACGCCGTGGTAGTCCGACAGGCGGCGCAGCGCCTCGATGTCCTGGCTCACCGGGTCGGTCCACACCATGACCTCGACACCGTCGTAACCGAGGCGCGCGGCGATCTCGAAGGCCGTCGCCGTGGACTCCGGGTAGACGGAAGCGGTCGAGAGCGCGATGCGCACGTCCGTTGGTTCAGCCACGCTCGTCACCATACGGCGTCGGCGGGCCCGGGTGCTGTGTGCCTGTTCACCGTTGTGACGTTCGCCATTTGCGCGGGTGCGGGTGCGTGTGCACGGGTGCGGGGGACCGCTGCGGCCCCGCGCCGCCCGGGGCGCTAAGCGGAGCCCATGTGGTCCAGGCGCCGCAGGATCACGCCCTCGCGCAGGGCCCACGGGCAGATCTCCAGTCGCTCCACGTCGAAGAGGTCCATCGCGCCCTCGGCCACCAGGGCGCCCGCGAGCAGCTGGCCGGCCCTGCCCTCCGACACCCCGGGGAGTGCGGCGCGCTGGCCGGCGGTCATGCCCGCGAGTTTGGGGACCCAGGCCTCCAGGGACTGGCGCTTGAGTTCCCGCTGGACGTAGAGGCCGTCGCCGCTGCGGGCGGCGCCGGCGATACGGGCGAGCTGCTTGAAGGTCTTGGAGGTGGCCACCACGTGGTCGGGGGCGCCGAACCGGGCGAACTCCCCGACCGTGCGGGCGATCTCGGCGCGGACGTGGCGGCGCAGGGCGCGCACGTCCTCCGGGGCGGGCGGGTCGCCGGGCAGCCAGCCGGCGGTGAGGCGGCCGGCGCCGAGCGGCAGGGAGACCGCCGCGTCCGGCTCCTCGTCCATGCCGTAGGCGATCTCCAGGGAGCCGCCGCCGATGTCCAGGACCAGCAGTTTTCCGGCGGACCAGCCGAACCAGCGGCGTACGGCGAGGAAGGTGAGCCGGGCCTCCTCGGCGCCGCTGAGGACCTGGAGCCGTACGCCGGTCTTCTCGGCCACGCGCCCCAGGACGTCGTCGGCGTTGCCGGCCTCACGGACGGCGGAGGTGGCGAACGGCAGCAGGTCCTCGACGCCCTTGTCCTCGGCGGCCTGGAGGGCGTCCTGTACGACGTCGATCAGCTTGTCTATGCCGTCCTCGCCGATGGCACCGCTGTCGTCGAGGAGCTGGGCGAGCCGGAGTTCGACCTTGTGGGAGTGCGCGGGCAGCGGGCGCGCGCCGGGGTGGGCGTCCACCACCAGCAGATGCACCGTGTTCGAACCCACATCCAGGACACCGAGTCTCATATACGGAACGCTACTGCCAGAGTGAGCGTCCTCGGTGCCCCCGGTGGTGTCCGGCCACTTACCCTGGACGGGTGCCAAAGACGAAAAAGGCCAAGCCCGACAAAACCGGCAAGACCGGCAAGGTGGATAAGGCGGGCAAGAAGCTCAAGTCCGCCATGGCTCCCGAGGAGGCGAGGGTGAGCGACGAGAAGGGCCTCGACTTCGCCCGCGCCTGGGTGGAGTTCCCGGACCCGGCCGACGACGAGCAGGTCTTCCGGTGCGATCTGACCTGGCTGACCTCCCGCTGGAACTGTGTCTTCGGCAGCGGCTGCCAGGGCATCCAGGCGGGCCGCGCCGACGACGGGTGCTGCTCGCTGGGCGCGCACTTCTCCGACGAGGACGACGAGAAGCGGGTCGCCGGGCACGTGGCGCGGCTCACCCCGGAGATCTGGCAGCACCACGACGAGGGCACGCGCGGCGGCTGGGTCTCCGAGGACGAGGAGGGCTCCCGGCAGACGCGGCCGTTCCAGGGCTCGTGCATCTTCCAGAACCGTCCGGGGTTCGCGGGCGGCGCGGGCTGCTCGCTGCACATCCTGGCCCTCAAGGAGGGCCGGGAGCCGCTGGAGACCAAGCCGGACGTGTGCTGGCAGCTGCCGATCCGGCGGACCTACGACTGGATCGACCGCCCGGACGACACGCGCGTGCTCCAGGTGTCCATCGGCGAGTACGACCGCCGGGGCTGGGGCCCGGGCGGCCACGACCTGCACTGGTGGTGCACGTCGGCGACCTCGGCCCACGGGGCGGGCGAGCCGGTCTACGTCTCCTACCGCGCCGAACTGACGGAACTGATGGGCAAGGCCGGCTACGACCGCCTGGTGGAACTGTGCGAACAGCGCCTGGCCTCCCGGCTGCCGCTGGTGGCACCGCATCCCGCGGATCCGGCTGACTGATCCCGGGGCCGGCCCGCGGGTCCGGTGAGCCGCTCACACGGACCGGGTGAGCCGCTTCCCCCCGCCCCTCAACTCCCCGAAGGGCTCGGCGTCTGCGTCTCGGGCGGGGTCGGGGCCGGGGTCTCCGGGGCGGACGGAGGCGGGGTGGACGGGGGCGACACCACGCTGATCACCCTCACGGCGTCCTCGGGGTCGTCCGGCATCCGCTGGTCGGTCTCGACGCCGGCCGCGTGGCTGTACTTCAGCCGGTCCTCGGGGACCCTCGCCCCCGGCCGCACGCTGACGGTCAAGGTGTACGTCGACCACCTCCGCGAGCCGTCCGGCCACTGGCACGCGCGCGTGGCGGTGGCCCCGGCGGGCGCGGTGGTCTCCATCGACGGCTACGG
>NZ_JACBWZ010000363.1 GCF_013870595.1 Streptomyces sp. WELS2
GGCTACACCCTGGCCAGGGACCGGGACGACCGCGGCTCCACCACGGTCTCCGCCTCCGACAGCGCCACGCAGGTCAAGCGCGCGCCGGGCACGATCGCCAACGTGGCCGCCAAGGCGCTGCCCAGCACGGTGACGATCCAGGCCGAGAGCAGCGACGGCGAGGGCGGCACCGGTACCGGCTTCGTCTTCGACACCCAGGGTCACATCGTCACCAACAACCACGTGGTCGCGGAGGCGGTGGACGGCGGCCGGCTCACGGCCACCTTCCCGAGCGGGAAGAAGTACGACGCCGAGGTCGTCGGTCACGCCCAGGGCTACGACGTCGCGGTCATCAAGCTCAAGAACGCCCCCGCCGGTCTGCGGCCGCTCCCCCTCGGCGACTCCGACAAGGTGGCCGTCGGTGACGAAACCATCGCCATCGGCGCGCCCTTCGGCCTGTCCAACACGGTGACGACGGGCATCATCAGCGCCAAGGACCGTCCGGTGGCCTCCAGCGACGGCAGCTCCACCAGCAAGGCGTCCTACATGAGCGCCCTGCAGACCGACGCGTCCATCAACCCGGGCAACTCCGGCGGCCCGCTGCTGGACGCCTCCGGTGCGGTCATCGGCATCAACTCCGCGATCCAGTCCACGGGAAGCGGCGGCTTCGGCTCCGGCCAGTCCGGATCGATCGGCCTGGGCTTCGCCATCCCGATCAACCAGGCGAAGTACGTGGCCCAGCAGCTGATCAAGACCGGCAAGCCGGTGTACGCCAAGATCGGCGCGTCCGTCTCCCTGCAGGACTCCTCCGACGGCGCGAAGATCACCGAGCAGGGCACGGGCGGCGCCGCCGCGGTCGAGTCCGGCGGTCCGGCGGACAAGGCCGGTCTGAAGCCCGGCGACGTCATCACCAAGCTCGACGACCACGTGATCGACAGCGGTCCCACCCTGATCGGCGAGATCTGGACCCACCAGCCCGGCGACAAGGTCACCATCACCTACAAGCGGGGCGGTCAGGAGCACACCGTGGACCTGACGCTGGGCGCACGCGAGGGCGACAGCTGACGGGGCCGCCCGCCGCGGCCGACGGGCCGGTAATCTGTACCCGCGCCGTCGGTCTCCGCCGGCGCGGGGAGGCGTGCCCGAGCGGCCGAAGGGAACGGTCTTGAAAACCGTCGTGGCAGCGATGTCACCGTGGGTTCAAATCCCACCGCCTCCGCGGAAGTTGTAATTACGCAGGTCAGCAGGGTGCTCCTCACCGAGGGGCACCCTTTCTGCATGGGCCGTCCCACCCTCGTCCACCCTGCCGGGTGGGGAATCCGCGCGCCGGCGCGGTGGGCACGGCTCCCTGCGTACGGCCCCGTCCCGGCCGTGGTGCGGGGCGGTTACTCCACGGCCGGGTCCTCCTGGGTCTGGCGTACCGCGCGGCGTACCGCCTGTCCGACCTCGTGGGGGTCGGTGCCGGTCGCCTCGGCCCGGGCGGTGATCGCCTCGTGCACCGCGTCCGAGGCCACGCGGAAGCGGCGCCGCTGCGCGTCGTACGCCTCGCCGGTCAGGCCCGCCAGGCGGGCGCGTTCCTGCTCGGCGGTGCGTTCCAGTCTGATCAGTTCATCCGGTATGTCCGTCACGTTCGGATCGTAAAAGGGTTCGCGGCTCCGCGCCTGCCCAGCCGTCCGGGGCGTCGCTCAGTGGTCCTGGTGTCCGGTCATCCGGGCCGCCGACGCGATCGTGGCGCGGGCCTCGCGCTCGGGCAGGCCGGTCGTCCGGGCCGCCTCGGTCAGGGCGTCCGCCAGGGCGGGGCCGATCCCGTTCTCGTAGGCGCGGCAGGCCGCCCAGAACAGGCGGGTGTTGCGCTGGCCCTCGTGCGCGGAGAGGACGAAGTGGACCAGCCCGTGCCCCTGGTCACCGGGGGCGGTCGGTGCCGGGTGGCGGGTCCGGCGAGGGGGGACCAGGAGCCGGAGCAGGGCCGGTGGGCAGGGGGCCGGGGGCAGCCGGGCGGTTCCCGGGGCCACGGTGTAGACGCCGTGGTCGGTGCGGGAGCCGGGGCCCACCAGGTAACCGCCGGCGCCCCGGATGTCGATGCCGGGGGCGAGCCGGCCGGCCGAGTTGGGGACCACGGTGTCCGGCGGTCCGCTCAGCCACAGGTGGCGGCCCCCGCTCGGGGTGAGCACGACGACCGTCTCCGGGATCGTGAACAAGTGGCGCAGGGCCAGTTCGCGCAGGTCGGCCGCGGAGTCCGTGCCGGACTTGGTGTCCAGGTCGACGCCGATCAGGTGGTGCGGCGGCAGTCCGCAGGCGATGCCGTAGCCGGTGGCCCAGGGCGCGGCGGCGAACAGGGCGCGGACGCGTCCGGGGTCGGTGGTGGCGTCGTACACGCCGTGGCCGGGGCGCCCGCAGGCGCCGTGGCAGGGCGGTTCGGCCGGGGCCGGTTCGTCGCGGTGGGGGGAGCGCAGTGCCGGGAGTTTCGTCCGGGACAGGGGGATGACGGCCAGGCCGCGCTCGGCGGCGGACAGGGCGTGCGCGAGGGCCAGTGCCGTGGCCTGCCGGTCGGTGAGGGCCATGACTCTATGGTCGTACATGTGTTCGAGTAAGGGAAGGGTGGATATCGGTTACGCGCCAAGGGGCGGTGGGCGGCGAGAGTGGGCGGGGGAAACGATTCGTCCCTTGTATCGCTTGACGAGCCGAAGGTCGTATCAGCCGCTTCTCGGATGGAAGGCCGCTAAAGATGCCGATAGGGGTTTATCGACTTGTCATCACGCTTGAGTGGGAATCATGACGTCGGGGATGGTTCGCCGGGGAATCGCTGGGCAACTCTGGTTGCGCGACGTCGTCCACGATCGTCGAGCCGGCCGGCCGACCGCCTCGACACGAGAAGCGGTTCACACACTTCCGGCCCTCGGGCCGCTCAGTGCTTGGTTCCTGGAGGAATACATGGCAAGCATCCGTACCGCTCGCGTTCTCGCCGCCGTCTCCGCCCTGCCGCTCGCGGCCGCACTCTTCACCGGTGTCGCGGCGGCGGACAACGGCGCCCTCGCGGACGACGGATCGAATGCCGGAGCGGCGGCGGTGCTCGGCAGTGGGGTCGGTGACGACAACAGCGGGAACTCGGCCACCGCGAACCAGAACGCGGTCGGCGCCGGTGCCTCGAACCAGAGCAACACCGCGCAGGTCAACCGGTCCGCGTGGACCGGCATCCAGCAGGGCAACGACAACACGTCCGTCGACTTCACCCCCCTGTGGGGGTGAGGCGGCACGGCTGAGCCCCGGCCGAGGTCCTTCGTGGGGAGGGGCCTCGTGGGGCGTGCTTCAGGGTCGTGACACGGCTGCGCGGCGGTGCTTCGGTGCCGCCGCGCGGTCGTGTTCGGCGGGTGGGTCGCGAGGGCCGTACCCGGCGGTTCCTCAGGGTCGTACCCGCAGACGGGACGGACCCGTGCTCCACCTTCAGGAGGTGGAGGCAGCCCTACCCCTACAACCTGAGGGGGATCCGTCTTCAGGACCTGCGGCCGATACCCGGGCGGGGTCCCCGCTCCTAGCGTGGAGGCATGACCACACCCGTCTGCACCAGCGCCTCGGCCGCCGCCGCACCCGGGCGGCAGACCTCCCTCTACCCGACGTTCGCGGCGTACGTGCGGGCCCGCCAGCCGGTCCTGCTGCGCACCGCGCGCTCGCTGACCGCGAACCCGAACGACGCCGAGGACCTGTTGCAGACCGCGCTGGCCAAGACCTATGTCGCGTGGGAGCGGATCGAGGACCACCGGGCGCTGGACGGCTATGTGCGCCGGGCGCTGGTGAACACCCGTACCTCGCAGTGGCGCAAGCGCCGGGTGGACGAGTTCGTCTGCGAGGAGCTGCCCGAGCCCGAGCCCCTGCCCCTCGGCGAGGACCCGGCCGAGCGGCAGGCGCTGCGCGACGCGATGTGGCGGGCGGTCCTGCGGCTGCCGGCGCGCCAGCGGGCCATGGTCGTCCTCAGGTACTACGAGGACCTGAGCGAGGCACAGACCGCCGAACTGCTCGGCGTGTCGGTGGGCACGGTGAAGTCGGCGGTCTCCCGGGCGCTGTGCAAGCTGCGCGAGGACCCGGAGCTGGCCCCGGCCCGCTAGAGCTCCCCGCCGGCGGCGACCGGTGCCCCCGGCCCGTTCCACGGTGACCGTCGGCCCCCTCCGCGGCGGCCCCGGCCCGCTCCGAGGTGACCGGAGCGTGACACACCCCCTAGTGACATACCGCGTGGTATGCGCGCAGAATCAGCGGAACCTCTACCACCGCGTAGGCGATGTCGCCCGGGAGGACTCCGTGCTGAGCACCATGCAGGACGTACCGCTGCTGATCTCCAGGATCCTGACCCACGGGGCCACGGTCCACGGATCGTCGCGGGTGACCACCTGGACCGGGGAGTCCGAGCCGCACCGGCGCACCTTCGCCGGCATCGGGGTCCGCGCCGCCCGGCTGGCCCACGCCCTGCGGGACGAGCTGGGCGTGACGGGCGACGACCGGGTCGGCACGCTCATGTGGAACAACGCCGAGCACGTCGAGGCGTACTTCGCCGTGCCGTCCATGGGCGCGGTGCTGCACACGCTCAATCTGCGGCTGCCCGCCGAGCAGCTGGTGTGGATCGTCAACCACGCGGCCGACAAGGTCGTCATCGTCAACGGATCGCTGATCCCGCTGCTCGCGCCGCTGCTTCCGCAGCTGCCGACGGTCGAACACGTCGTCGTCTCCGGCCCCGGCGACCGGGCCCCGCTGGCGGGCGCCGCCGCCCGGGTGCACGAGTACGAGGAGCTGATCGCCGGCCGGCCCGACCACTACGACTGGCCCGAGCTGGACGAACGCCGGGCCGCCGCCATGTGCTACACCTCCGGCACGACCGGCGACCCCAAGGGCGTGGTCTACAGCCACCGTTCGGTCTACCTGCACTCCATGCAGGTCAACATGGCCCAGTCGATGGGCCTGACCGACCAGGACACCTCCCTGGTGGTCGTCCCGCAGTTCCACGTGAACGCGTGGGGGCTGCCGCACGCCACCTTCATGACCGGCGTGAACCTGCTGATGCCGGACCGCTTCCTCCAGCCGGCCCCGCTCGCCGAGATGATCGGGTCCGAACGGCCCACCCACGCGGCGGCCGTCCCGACCATCTGGCAGGGCCTGCTCGGCGAACTCACCGCGCGGCCGCGGGACGTCTCCTCCCTCACCCAGGTCACCATCGGCGGCGCCGCCTGTCCGCCGTCCCTGATGGCGGCCTTCGACAAGCTCGGCATGCGGGTCCGCCACGCCTGGGGCATGACGGAGACCTCCCCGCTGGGCACGGTGGCCCGTCCGCCGGCCCACGCGGCCGGCACCGAGGAGGAGTTCCGCTACCGCGTCACCCAGGGCCGCTTCCCGGCGGGCGTCGAGGCCCGCCTCACCGGCCCCGACGGCGCACACCTGCCCTGGGACGGCGAGTCGGCCGGCGAGCTGGAGGTGCGCGGCCCCTGGATCGCGGGCGCCTACTACAACGGCCCCGACGCCGAACCCCTGCGCCCCGACGACAAGTTCAGCGCGGACGGCTGGCTGAAGACCGGGGACGTCGGCACCATCTCCCCCGACGGCTATCTCACCCTCACCGACCGCGCCAAGGACGTCATCAAGTCCGGCGGCGAGTGGATCTCCTCGGTCGAGCTGGAGAACGCGCTGATGTCCCACCCGGACGTCGCCGAGGCCGCCGTCGTCGCCGTGCCCGACGACAAGTGGGGCGAACGCCCGCTGGCCACCGTCGTCCTGCGGCCCGGCGCGAGCGCCGACTTCCAGGCCCTGCGCACCTTCCTCGCGGAGGAGGTCCGGATCGCCCGCTGGCAGCTGCCCGAGCGCTGGACCACCCTCGAGTCGGTGCCGAAGACCAGCGTCGGCAAGTTCGACAAGAAGGTGCTGCGCCGGCGGTACGCGGACGGGGAACTGGACGTCACCCGCCTGTGACGGCGGTGCACCGGGTTCGGTTGTGACGGCGGTGGCGGTACGAAGCGGCCCG
>NZ_JACBWZ010000364.1 GCF_013870595.1 Streptomyces sp. WELS2
TGGCCGAGGCCTACGCCGACCCGGCCTCCCTCACCCGCCGCGCGTTCGCCGCGATCACCCCGCTGCCGGACGAGAACGACCCCGCCTACCGCGCCGCCGCCCTGCCCGCCTCCAACGGCATCGCCACGGCCGACGGACTGGCCCGCTTCTACGCCGCGCTGATCGGCGAGGTGGACGGCGGCACCCGCCTGTTCACCCCGGACACCATGGAGCTGGCCCGCGCCGAGCGGTCCGCCGGGCCGGACCGGGTGCTGGTGGCCGGCACCCGTTTCGGCCTCGGTTACATGCTGCACGGCGCCGCGTCCCCGCTGCTCTCCCCCGGCTCCTTCGGCCATCCCGGCCGCGGCGGCGCCCTCGCCTTCGCCGACCCGGACTCCGGCATCGCCTTCGGCTATGTCACCAACGGCTTCCGCGCGAGCGTGACGGCGGACCCGAGGGCGCAGACGCTGGTAGGGGCCGTCCGCACGGCACTCGCCTGAGCCACGGCCGCGCCCGGCCCGCGCCGGGCGCGGAGTCACACGTGGATCGGGTGGGAGGTCCGCCCGGACGCCGAGTCGATCTCCTCGTGCGCCTTGCTCAGCAGCTGCATGGCCAGGTCGTTCAGGGCGCGGGCGCCGGCGATCTCCTCGCCGACCCGGGGCTGGTTGGCGTCGACCTGGTGTCTGCTGGCCCGGCCGTGCGCCCGTACCTCGCTGCCGTCGGGCAGACGCACCAGGGCCGCCGCGCGCGTGTGCTGGTCGTCCTCCTCCTTGAACTCCAGCTCGACGTGCCAACCGACAGTGGTGTGCGTCGTCATCGCGACCACCTCCGAGAATCGCTGCTTCCAGGGTGCGCCCTGTCACCCCGGCCGTCATGTCGGCGGTGTCAGGCGGTGCGTTCGCGTACGTCCGCGACGGTGGCGCCGGCGTGCACGACGAGGTCCTTCGGCGCCACGGGGAAGACGGTGTGCGGCGTCCCGGCCGCCGCCCACACCAGGTCGTGCTCCAGCAGGGCGCGGTCGGCGAGGACCCGGGTGCGGGTGCGGTGCCCGAAGGGCGGCACACCGCCGATGGCGTACCCGGTGGTCTCCCGCACCACCCGGGCGTCGGCCCGGCCGACCTCCCCGGCGCCCAGTTCCTCCCGCACCCGTTCCACGTCCACCCGCGAGGCGCCGTCCATCAGCACCAGCACCGGTACCCCGTCGGCGGCGAAGACCAGGGACTTGCAGATCTGGCCCAGGTCGCACCCGATCGCGGCGGCGGCCTCGGCCGCGGTCCGGGTGGCCTCCGGGAAGCGGCGGGTGCGCGCGAGCACGTCCTCCAGCCCGAGCGCCCGCAGCGCTTCGGCGAACCGGGGGTGGGCTCCGAAGTCCTC
Source organism: Streptomyces sp. WELS2 (assembly GCF_013870595.1). Taxonomy (GTDB): domain Bacteria; phylum Actinomycetota; class Actinomycetes; order Streptomycetales; family Streptomycetaceae; genus Streptomyces. Next base: position 1,354 of record NZ_JACBWZ010000364.1, read on the forward strand.
GTTGCCGGCATCTGTCGTCGTCATGCGGGCACGCTACGCCAGACCCGGCCGCCGCTCACGGGAATTCCGCCCCCCCGGAACCGGCTGTGACCCCGGCCCGTCGTCGCGTCCGGACGGAACGCATCCCGGCGAAGGAGGGGTGACATGACCCGGGTTTCCCTGACGGGCGGCGGGCCGCGCCTGCTGACGGCCGCCGCCGTACTGGCCCCGCTGTCCCCCGGGCGAGGCCCACGCCAAGGGTGTGGAGATCACTCCCAAGGCGCCGGACACCGGCACCGGCGGGACCGTCACGGTGCGCGACCGGACGTGCAGGCGGGGCACCGGCCCGGCGACCACGCGACGGTGCGCCTCTCCTTCACGGAACCGGAGCTCTGGCCGGCCCCCGGACGGCAAAAGCCGGTGAGGGTGCGTCCCCGTCCCCACGGGCACCCTCACCGGCCGGCCGGTACGGAAGCGGTACGTCAGGCGCGTACCAGTTCCTTCTCCTCCTCGGGGTCGGCGTGGGCGCGCAGGCCCTCGCCCTCCACGTCGACGTTGGGCAGCGCGCGGTCCAGCCACTTCGGCAGCCACCAGGCCCGCTTGCCGAGCAGCGCGAGGACCGCCGGGACGATGGCCATGCGGACGACGAACGCGTCGAAGAAGACGGCGATCGCGAGGCCGAAGCCGATCATCTTGACCATCGACTCGCTGGAGCCGATGAAGCCGGAGAAGACGGCGATCATGATGACGGCGGCGGCGGTGACGACCCGGGCGCTGTACCGGAAGCCGGTCACCACGGCCTGGCCGGGCGTCTCGCCGTGGACGTACGCCTCCCGCATCCGGGTCACGAGGAACACCTCGTAGTCCATCGCGAGGCCGAAGACGACGCCCACCATGAAGATCGGCATCATCGACATGACCGGGCCGGTCTGCTCGACGTTCATCAGACCGGACAGCCAGCCCCACTGGAAGACCGCGACGACGGCGCCGAGCGCGGCGAGCACCGACAGCAGGAAGCCGAGGGCCGCCTTCAGCGGGACCAGCACCGAGCGGAACACCACGATCAGCAGCAGGAACGCCAGACCCACCACCAGGGCCAGATACGGCAGCAGCGCGTCGTTCAGCTTCTGCGAGACGTCGATGTTCATCGCCGTGGAGCCGGTGACCAGCACCTTGGCGTCGGTGTTCCGGGTGATCTCCGCGCCCTTGTCGCGGATGGCGTGCACCAGGTCCTCGGTGGTGACCGAGGACGGCTTGGAGTTGGGCACCACGGTGATCGTCGCGGTGTCGCCGGCCTTGTTGGGCGCGGCCGGGGTGACCGTGACCACGTCCTTCAGGCCCTTGATCTCCTTGCCGACCTCGGCGAAGGCGTCCTTGGGCCGGGCGCTGTCCTTGGCGTCGACGACGACCATCAGCGGGCCGTTGAAGCCGGGACCGAAGCCCTCGGAGAGCAGGTCGTAGGCGCGGCGCTGGGTGGTGGAGACGGGCTGGGAGCCGTCGTCGGGCAGGCCCAGCTCCAGGGAGGCGGCGGGGAGCGCCGCCGCGCCGAGGCCGAGGACGCCGAGCAGCAGCACGGCGACCGGGCGGCGCACCACGAACCGGGCCCAGCGGGTGCCCATGTTGGGGCGGCCGGGCCGCTTGGGCGCACGGCCGCCGCCGAGCAGCCTGCTCTTCTCACCGGCCGGCTTGATCCTGCGGCCGGCGAAGCCGAGCAGCGCCGGGATCATCGTCAGGGCGATGAGGACGGCGATGGCCACCGTGCCCGCCGCCGCGACGCCCATCTTCGTCAGCATCGGGATGTTGACGACGGACAGGCCGACCAGGGCGATGACGACGGTCAGGCCGGCGAAGACCACCGCGGAGCCCGCGGTGCCGACGGCGCGGCCGGCGGCCTCCTCGCGCTCGCGGCCCTCGGCGAGTTCGGCGCGGTAGCGGGAGACGATGAACAGGGCGTAGTCGATGCCGACGGCGAGGCCGATCATCGTGGCCAGGGTGGAGGTGGTGGAGCCCAGGTCCAGGGCGGAGGCCAGCGCGGTGATGGAGGCGACGCCGATGCCGACGCCGATGATCGCGGTCAGCAGCGGCAGCCCGGCGGCGAGCAGCGCGCCGAAGGTGATGACGAGGACGACGGCGGCGATCGCGATGCCGATGATCTCGCTGGAGCCGCTCTCCGGCGTCGTGTTCAGCGCGTCACCGCCGACCTCGACGGTCAGCCCGGAGTCCCGCGCGTGCTGCGCGGCCTGCTTGAGGTCGTCGCGGGTGGAGTCCTCCAGCTCCATGCCGGAGACCTTGTACTTCACCGACGCGTACGCGATGGTGCCGTCCTTGCTGACGGCGTGCCCGGTGTAGGGGTCGGCGACGGAGGCGACCTCGGGGCCTCGGCCCAGTTCCTTGACGGTCTTCTCGACGGCCGCCTTGGTGCCGGCGTCCGTCATCTTCTCGCCGCTCGGGGCCTTGAAGACGACCCGGGCGGTGGCGCCGTCGGCGCTCATCCCGGGGAAGCGCTGTTCCAGCAGGTCGAAGGCCTTCTGGGCCTCGGTGCCGGGGATGGAGAAGGAGGTGTTGCCGGGGGTCGGCGCGGAGGCGGCGCCCACCCCGGCGAGGGCGAGCAGCGCGACCCATATCAGGGCGACGAAGTGCCGTCGCCGGAAGGCGAGGCGGCCGAGTTTGTAGAGGAATGTGGCCACTTAGGGCGTACTCCCGGTCAGGTCGTGGTTCGGCTGGGCAGGGGTGATCAGCCCGACGACGTGAGCGGTGACGTCAGTGGTGGGCTTGCTGGGGAGGTGGGTGTTTCGTCGGTTTCAGACGCCGAGGGCGGGGAGGACCACGGCGTCGATGTACGAGAGGAGGAAGTCCCGCGTCGGCGGCTGTTCGTCGAGCATCATGCGGGCGGCGAACGCGCCGATCATCATGTGCCGCACGTATCCGAGCGCCGGGTTGTCCACCCGGATCTCGCCCCGCTCGACCGCCCGCTGGAGCACCCGGCGGTAGTCGGCCATCTCGGGCTCGACGAGGTGTTCCCGGAACGCCTGGAGCAGATCCGGGTTGCCGTGCACCGTCATGGCCAGACCCCGCATCAGCTCCGAGTTCTGCTGCATCTCGCAGTCGTCGGCGCGCAGGATGAGGGCGTGCAGGTCGCCCTTGAGCGATCCGGTGTCGACCGCCGCGGCCCGGCCCGGCTTGTGGTGCCGGACGGCTTTCGCCACCAGTTCGGCCTTGCCGCCCCACTGGCGGTAGAGCGTGGCCTTGCTGGAGCGGGTGCGGGCGGCCACGGCGTCCATGGTGAGGGCGTCGTAGCCGACCTCCCGGAGCAGGTCGAGCACGGCCTCGTACAACTCGGCCTCGCGCTCGGGCGTGATCCGACTGCGGCGCGTCGTCGCGACGCCTTCGGTCATGCCACTCACCTCCGCTCCGGGTCCTCCGCCTTCGTACCACCGAAGATACCCCGGCGCTTCTGCGAAACGAAACGGTTTCGTACGTGTGCTGGGTCACGAAGGTGAAGAGCCCATAAGCGGAAGCTGTCAGCCCGGCGAGGAGACGCTGCCGGCGGGGGCGGCCCCGGCCACGAGTTGCCGGTGCCCGGTGCCCGGAAAAGCATGGGGAGGGTGAGCTATCTGCGCTTCCCCCACCTCAGCGGCGACCTGCTGTGCTTCGTGGCCGAGGACGACCTGTGGCTGGCCCGCCTCGGCGCCCCGGAGCGCGCCTGGCGGCTCACCGCGGACCGCACCAAGGCCGGCCATCCGCGCTTCTCCCCCGACGGCCGCCACATCGCCTACACCTCCTGGCGCAGCCTCGTCCCCGAGATCCACCTCGTCGACGTGGACGGCGGCGGGCCCGCGCGCCGGCTGACGTACTGGGGCAGCGTCGACACCCAGGTGTGCGGCTGGACCCCGGACGGCGACATCCTGGCCGTCGCCTCCCACGGCCAGCCCTTCTCCCACTTCACCTGGGCCTACAAGGTGCCGCCCGACGGCGACCCGGGCGGCCGGCTGCCCTGGGGACCGGCCTCCGACATCCAGGTCACCGGCCTCGGCGGCGAGCGCCGCACCCTGCTGCTCACCGGCACCCCGCCGCACGAACCGGCCTCCTGGAAGCGCTACCGCGGCGGCGCCACGGGCCGCCTGTGGCTGCACGGGCAAAGGCTGCTGGCGGACCTCGACGGCCATCTGGCCTGCCCCATGTTCGTCGCCGGCCGGATCGCCTTCCTCTCCGACCACGAGGGCGTCGGCAACCTCTACTCCTGCGCCCCCGACGGCACCGGCCTGCGCCGCCACACCGACCACGACGCCTTCTACGCCCGGCACGCCGCGAGCGACGGCAGCCGGGTGGTGTACCAGTGCGCGGGCGACCTGTGGCTGGTGGACGACCTCTCCCCCGGCGCCGAACCGCGCCGGCTCGACGTCCGGCTCGCCGGTCCGCGCACCGGCCGCCGCCCCTACCAGGTGCCCGCCGCGCAGCACGTCGACGGCATCTCCGTGGACGAGACCGGCCGGGCCAGCGCGGTCGTCGTCCGCGGCAGCCTGTACTGGCTCACCCACCGCGACGGCCCGGCCCGCACCCTCACCGAGACGCCCGGCGTCCGGGTACGGCTGCCGGAGATGCTGGGCTCCACCGGGCAGGTCGCCTGCGTCACCGACGCCG
>NZ_JACBWZ010000365.1 GCF_013870595.1 Streptomyces sp. WELS2
CCGTCAAGAAGCTCCCCGAGCCGGTCGCCGTGCGCCTCGGCCGGACCATCGCCGACACCGCCTGGAAGCGGCGCGGCAAGGGCGTACGGCGCCTGGAGGCGAACTACGCGCGCGTGGTGCCCGGGACGTCCCCGGAGCGGCTTGCGGAGCTGTCGCGCGCGGGCATGCGCTCGTACCTGCGGTACTGGATGGAGTCCTTCCGGCTGCCGGCCTGGAGCGCCGAGCGGGTGAAGTCGGGCTTCGACCCCAAGGGCCTGCACCATCTGACCGAGGGGCTGGACTCCGGCCGGGGCGTGGTCCTCGCCCTGCCCCACCTGGCCAACTGGGACCTGGCCGGGGCGTGGGTCACCACCAAGCTGGAGACGCCGTTCACCACGGTCGCCGAGCGCCTGAAGCCGGAGTCGCTCTACGACCGGTTCGTGGCCTACCGCGAGGGGCTGGGCATGGAGGTGCTGCCGCACAGCGGCGGCGCGGCCTTCGGCACCCTGGCCCGGCGGCTGCGCGACGGCGGCCTGGTCTGCCTGGTCGCCGACCGCGACCTGTCCGCCTCCGGCGTCGAGGTCGACTTCTTCGGGGAACGGGCCCGCATGCCGGCCGGTCCGGCCCTGCTCGCCCAGCAGACGGGCGCGCTGCTGCTGCCCGTCACCCTCTGGTACGACGACTCGCCCGTCATGCAGGGCCGGGTTCATCCCCCGATCGAGGTACCCGGGTCAGGTACGCGCGCGGAGAGGACGTCTGTCATGACACAGGCGCTGGCCGACGCCTTCGCCACCGGGATCGCCGAGCATCCGGAGGACTGGCACATGCTCCAGCGCCTGTGGCTCGCCGACCTCGACCCCGCGAAGGGATCCTCGTGAGAATCGGGATCGTCTGCCCGTACTCCTGGGACGTGCCCGGTGGCGTCCAGTTCCACGTCCGTGACCTCGCCGAGTACTTCCTCCGCCTCGGCCACCATGTCTCCGTGCTCGCCCCGGCCGACGACGACACCCCGCTGCCGCCGTACGTCGTCTCCGCCGGCCGCGCGGTCCCGGTGCCGTACAACGGCTCGGTGGCCCGGCTGAACTTCGGCTTCCTGTCGGCCGCGCGGGTCCGGCGCTGGCTGCACGAGGGCGCCTTCGACGTGGTGCACATCCACGAGCCGACCTCGCCCTCGCTGGGCCTGCTGACCTGCTGGGCGGCGTCCGGCCCGATCGTGGCCACCTTCCACACCTCCAACCCGCGCTCGCGCGCGATGATCGCCGCCTACGCGATCCTCCAGGCCGCGCTGGAGAAGATCAGCGCGCGGATCGCGGTCAGCGAGTACGCCCGGCGCACGCTGGTCGAGCACCTCGGCGGGGACGCGGTGGTCATCCCCAACGGCGTCGACGTGGACTTCTTCGCCAAGGCCGAGCCCCGGCCCGAGTGGCAGGGCGGCACCATCGGGTTCATCGGCCGGATCGACGAGCCGCGCAAGGGGCTGCCGGTGCTGATGAAGGCGCTGCCGAGGATCCTGGCGGCCCGCCCGGAGACCCGGCTGCTGGTGGCCGGCCGGGGCGACGAGGAGGCGGCCGTCGCCGGCCTGCCCGGGGAACTGCGCCCGCGCGTGGAGTTCCTCGGCATGATCAGCGACGAGGACAAGGCCCGCCTGCTGCGCAGCGTCGACCTGTACGCGGCGCCCAACACCGGCGGGGAGAGCTTCGGCATCATCCTGGTCGAGGCGATGTCGGCGGGCGCGCCCGTGCTCGCCTCCGACCTGGACGCGTTCGTGCAGGTCCTCGACCAGGGCGAGGCCGGCGAGGTGTTCGCCAACGAGGACGCCGACGCGCTGGCCGAGGCCGCCGTACGCCTGCTCGGCGACCCGGCCCGCCTGGCCGAGCTGCGCGCGCGGGGCAGCGCCCACGTACGGCGCTTCGACTGGTCGACGGTCGGCGCGGACATCCTGTCCGTCTACGAGACGGTGACGGCGGGCGCGGCGGCGGTCGCCACGGACGACCGCGCGACGGGCCTGCGACAGCTCGACCGGGGTCTCCCGGCCGAAGATCTCGACCAGGCCCTTGACCTTCTTGGAGTCGGGGTTGATCTCGTTGATGGTCGCCTGGAGCGTGGCGAACGGGCCGTCGGTGACGGTGACCGAGTCGCCGACCTCGAAGTCCAGCACCTGGACCTCGACCTTGCGCTGCGGGGCGGGCTTGCCCTCGGCCTCGGCGGCCTCGCGGGCGGCCTTCTCCTCGGCCTCCGGGGCGAGCATCTTGACGATCTCGTCCAGGGTCAGCGGGTAGGGGTCGTAGGCGTTGCCGACGAAGCCGGTGACGCCCGGGGTGTTGCGGACGACGCCCCAGGACTCGTTGGTCAGGTCCATGCGGACCAGGACGTAACCCGGCAGCTTGTTCTGCTTGATCGTCTTGCGGTCGCCGTTCTTGATCTGGACGACCTCTTCCTGCGGCACCTCGGCCTGGAAGATGTAGTCCTCGACGTTCAGCGAGACGGCGCGCTGCTCCAGGTTGGTCTTCACGCGGTTCTCGTAACCGGCGTAGGTGTGGATGACGTACCACTCGCCGGGCAGGGTGCGCAGTTCCTCGCGCAGGGCCTCGACCGGGTCGACCGGGGCGGCGGGCTCGGCCTCGGCGGCCTCCGCGACTGCTTCCTCGGCGGCCTCGTCGTCCTCGCCCTCGGAGCCGTCCTCGTCCTCGGCGTCCTCGGCGTGCACGGCGGCCTCCTCGGCCGGCTCCCCCGCCTCGGCCTCGGCAGCCTCGAACTCGTCCTGGTCGTCCGCGCCCTCGACGATGTCGAGCTCGTCGTCCACCGTCTCGGCAGCCTGCCCGCGGGGCTCAGTGGCGTCGTCGTTCAGGTTCGGGTCAGACACGATGGCTGCTTCTTCCTGGATACATAGGGGTGGAACATGCGAAAAGGGGCGCCGGTACCACGGCGCCCTTCGCTTTTGGCTCAGCCGAAGACGTACTTGGCCGCGTGGTCGAGCCCATAGTCAATCACGGTCACCAGAGCGATCATGATGACGACGAAGAAGATCACCACGGTGGTGTACGAAGTCAGCTGGTTGCGCGTCGGCCAGACGACCTTGCGGAGCTCCGCGATGATCTGGCGGTAGAAGGTGGCGAGGCGCTTCAGCGGGCCCTTCTTGGCGCGCTTTCCGCCCTTGCGGGCCTTCTTGGACTCGGGCACCTCGTCCTGGGCGTCAGGCGTGTCGATGGAGCCTACGGCGTCCGTCATAGTCCTCACCTGATCCCGGGTCGTGGCCGTGCCGCGCCCGGTTTCTGAGCCGCACGGCGGTGCATTGCTGTACGTACGCGCACACATCCTGGCGGTGTGTGTAGCAGGGCCGGAGGGACTTGAACCCCCAACCGCCGGTTTTGGAGACCGGTGCTCTACCAATTGAGCTACGACCCTTTGTGTGTCCCCCAACGTACCGCATCCGACCGGGTGCCCGATGTGCACCGGCTCGGCGGCGGCCGTCGAGAGGCCAACGAGGTGAGAGTGTACGTGGTCCGGGGCCCGGCGTCGAACAGAAAGTGCTCGTCGGGATCACGGAAACGGAGATCGTCCTGGCCGGGGGCCGGATTCGGACCCCTGTTCACCCCTCGGCCGCCGACTGCCCAGTCTGTGAAACCCGTGTGCCGGGGTCGTTTCCGGTCTGGAACGATGGGCCGCATGAGCGCTGCAATCCCTCCCACCGAGCGCCGGGTCTCCGCCCGAGTCGGTGCGATCTCCGAGTCCGCCACCCTCGCCGTGGACGCCAAGGCGAAGGCCCTGAAGGCCGCCGGGCGTCCGGTGATCGGCTTCGGCGCCGGTGAGCCCGACTTCCCGACCCCGGACTACATCGTCGAGGCGGCCGTCGAGGCCTGCAAGAACCCCAGGTTCCACCGCTACACCCCGGCCGGCGGCCTGCCCGAGCTGAAGGCCGCGATCGCCGCCAAGACGCTGCGCGACTCCGGCTGGGAGCCCGACGTCTCCCAGATCCTGGTCACCAACGGCGGCAAGCAGGCCATCTACGAGGCCTTCGCCGCGATCCTCGACCCGGGCGACGAGGTCATCGTCCCGGCGCCGTACTGGACGACGTACCCCGAGTCCATCCGCCTGGCCGGCGGTGTCCCGGTGGAGGTCGTCGCGGACGAGACCACCGGCTACCGGGTCTCGGTGGAGCAGCTGGAGGCGGCGCGCACGGAGCGCACGAAGGTCGTCCTCTTCGTCTCCCCGTCCAACCCGACCGGCGCGGTGTACTCCGAGGCCGAGACCGAGGCGATCGGCCGCTGGGCCCTCGAGCACGGCCTGTGGGTGCTCACCGACGAGATCTACGAGCACCTGGTCTACGGCGACGCCGCCGCGGTGTCCCTGCCGGCGCTCCTGCCCGAGCTGCGCGACAAGTGCGTCGTGGTCAACGGCGTGGCGAAGACGTACGCCATGACCGGCTGGCGCGTGGGCTGGGTCATCGGCCCGAAGGACGTCGTCAAGGCCGCGACGAACCTCCAGTCGCACGCCACCTCCAACGTCTCCAACGTGGCCCAGGCGGCCGCCCTGGCCGCCGTCTCGGGCGGTCTGGAGGCCGTGGCGGAGATGCGCGAGGCGTTCGACCGGCGCCGCAGGACCATCGTGCGGATGCTCAACGAGATCGACGGCGTGGTCTGCCCGGAGCCCGAGGGCGCGTTCTACGCCTACCCCTCGGTCAAGGCGCTGCTCGGCAAGGAGATCCGCGGCAAGCGCCCGCAGGACACCGTCGAGCTGGCCGCGCTGATCCTGGAGGAGGCCGAGGTCGCGGTCGTCCCGGGCGAGGCGTTCGGCACGCCGGGCTACCTGCGGCTGTCGTACGCGCTCGGCGACGAGGACCTCGCCGAGGGCGTGAGCCGCATCCAGAAGCTGCTGGCGGAGGCGCGGGACTAGTTCCCGGCCGCCACGCGCGCGTGCGGGCCGTCTCCCCCCCGGGGAGACGGCCCGTTCTTGTGTACGGGCGGTCCACCTACGGTGAAACGGCTACCGGGAAGGCGGTGACGTACGGCAGGATCTGGGAATGGAGCGTGTACGTGATCTCTCTGAGCTGCCGAAAGCCCATCTGCACCTGCACTTCACCGGGTCGATGCGACCAGGGACCGTGCTGGAGCTGGCCGACAGGTACGGCGTACGGCTGCCCGACACGCTGAGGGACGCCCTCGTCAGCGGGGAGCCGCCCCGGCTGCGCGCCACGGACGAGCGGGGCTGGTTCCGTTTCCAGCGGCTGTACGACGCCGCCCGCTCCTGCCTGCGCACCCCGGAGGACATCCAGCGCCTGGTCCGGGAGGCCGCCGAGGAGGACCTGAACGACGGCTCGGGCTGGCTGGAGATCCAGGTGGACCCGACGTCGTACGCGCCCCGGCTGGGCGGTCTGATCCCGGCGCTGGAGGTCATCCTGGACGCGGTCGACACGACCTCCCGGGAGACCGGTCTCGGCATGCGCGTCCTGGTCGCCGCCAACCGCATGAAGCACCCGCTGGACGCGCGCACGCTGGCCCGGCTGGCGGTGCGCTACGCGGACCGGGGCGTGGTCGGCTTCGGGCTCTCCAACGACGAGCGGCGGGGCCTGGCGCGGGACTTCGACCGGGCCTTCCACATCGCCCGCGAGGCGGGCCTGCTGTCGGCCCCGCACGGCGGCGAGCTGGCCGGCCCGGCGTCGGTCCGGGACTGCCTGGACGACCTGTACGCCTCGCGGATCGGGCACGGGGTGCGGGCCGCGGAGGACCCGCGGCTGCTGAAGCGGCTGGCCGACCGGGGCGTGACCTGCGAGGTGTGCCCGGCCTCGAACGTGGCGCTCGGCGTGTACGAGAAGCCGCAGGACGTCCCGCTGCGCACCTTCTTCGAGGCGGGCGTGCCGATGGCGCTGGGCGCGGACGACCCGCTGCTGTTCGGCTCGCGGCTGACCGCGCAGTACGAGATCGCCCGGCACGCCCACGGCTTCTCGGACGCGGAGCTGGCCGAGCTGGCCCGGCAGTCGGTGCGGGGCTCG
>NZ_JACBWZ010000366.1 GCF_013870595.1 Streptomyces sp. WELS2
CGCATTCACCGAGCACATCGAACGCCTGTGCCGCACCGCCCGGCGCCACCACCGCCCTGCTGCGCTCGCTGCTCGCGCCCATGAAGGCCCGGGTCGCGTTCACCACGCTCCTGCTGCTGCTCCAGCAGGCGGCGGTGCAGGCGGGCCCGCTGCTGGTGGCGTACGCCATCGACACCGCCGTACCGGCGTTCCGGCACGACCGCGACGGCCCGCTGATCGCGGTCGCCGCCGGCTATCTGCTGTGCGCCCTCGCCTCGGGCGCTTTGCAGTTCGCGTTCATCCAGGCCTCCGCGCGGGTCAGCCAGGACGTGCTGCTGGACCTCAGGGGCCGGATCTTCCGGCACGCGCAGGCGCTGAGCATCGACTTCCACGAGCGGTACACCTCGGGCCGGCTGATCTCCCGGGCCACCACGGACGTGGAGTCGCTGCGCGAACTCCTCGACGAGGGGCTCCAGGAACTGGTGACCGTGATGCTGTCCTTCGTCTCCGTCTCGGCCCTGCTGCTCTGGCTGGACCTCGGCCTCGGCGCGGTCGCGGTGGCGTCGTTCGGGCCGCTGTACCTGCTCGTCCGGCTCTACCGGCGGCGCGCCGGGCGGGTGTACGGCGCCAAGTCCACGGCGATGGCGGCGGTGATCGTGAAGTTCACGGAGACGATGAACGGCATCCGCCCGGTGCGTGCCTTCCGCCGGGAGACCGCGAACGACGCCGAGTTCGCGATCCTGAACGCCCGGCACGAGCGCAGGAACGGGGACGCGCTGCTGGAGATGGCCCGCTATGTGGTCGGCTCCCGGCTGGTGGCCAACACGGCGGTCGCGGCGATCGTGCTGTGGGGCGCCCACCGGGTGGCCTCCGGCTCGCTGGAGCTGGGCGTGCTGGCGGCGGCGGTGCTGTATCTGCGCCGCCTGTACGACCCGATCGACCGGCTCGGCATGTTCCTGAACTCCTACCAGTCGGCCGCCGCGTCCCTGGAGAAGATCGCCGGGCTGCTGGCCCAGGAGCCGACCGTGCCCGAACCGGACGTGCCGCGCCGGCTCCCGCCCGCCAGGGGTGACTTCCCGGGCCGCGAGGTGGTGTTCGACGGGGTCCGGTTCGGCTACCGCACCGGCGGCGAGGTGCTGCCCCGCTTCGACCTCACCCTGCCCGCCGGACAGACGGTCGCGGTCGTCGGCTCCACCGGCGCGGGCAAGTCCACCCTGGCCAAGCTGCTCGCCCGGTTCTACGACCCCTCCGCCGGGCGGGTGCTGCTGGACGGCGTGGACCTGCGCGAGCTGTCCACGGCCGAACTGCGGCGCGGGGTGGTCATGGTGACGCAGGAGGCGTTCCTGTTCTCCGGCACCGTCGCCGACAACATCGCCCTCGGCCGGCCCGACGCCGGCCGGGAGGAGATCGAGCGGGCGGCGAAGGCGATCGGCGCGCACGAGTTCATCAGCGCGCTGCCCGACGGCTACGACACCGACGTGCGCAAGCGCGGCGGGCGCATCTCCGCCGGTCAACGCCAACTGGTCGGCTTCGCCCGGGCGTTGCTCGCCGACCCGGCGGTGCTGATCCTGGACGAGGCGACCAGTTCGCTGGACGTGCCGGGGGAGCGGGCGGTGCAGCGGGCGATGGCGACGGTGCTGCGGGGCCGCACCGCCGTGGTCATCGCCCACCGGCTGTCCACCGTGGAGATCGCGGACCGGGTCCTGGTGATGGAGGGCGGCCGCATCGTCGAGGACGGCACCCCGGGGCGACTCGTCGCGGGCGAGGGCCGGTTCGCCGACCTCCACCGGGCCTGGCGGGACAGCCTGGCCTAGCCCGGCGGCTCACCGGCCCCGCCCCCGGGTCACCCCCGGGCCGGGTACGGCAGCAGGCCGCTCGCTGTCCGCTCCCACGCCGTCTTCAGCTCGGCCAGCAGTTCCGGGCGGTCCGAGGCCAGGTCGGCCTGTTCGCGCAGGTCGGCGGCCAGGTCGTAGAGGTGGTCGGTGCCGGAGGAGTCCTGGTAGTACTTCCAGTCGCCCCGGCGCAGCGCCCGGTTGCCCCTGACCCGCCAGAACAGGTCGCGCTCGGGCAGGTGTTCGCCGCGCAGCAGGTAGCCCGCGAGGCTGGTGCCGTCCAGCGGATGGGCGGGGTCGGGGCGGGCGCCGCCGAGTTCCAGCAGGGTCGCGGTCCAGTCGGGGGAGAAGTTCGGCTCGTGGCTGATCTGGTGGCCGTCGATCCGGGCCGGCCAGCGCAGGATGGTCGGCACCCGGATGCCGCCCTCCTGGAGACCGGCCTTCTGCCCGCTCAGCGGCCACTGGTACGACCAGCGCTCACCGCCGTTGTCGCTGGCGAACAGCACCAGTGTGTTCTCCTCCTGCCCGGAGCGGCGCAGCGCGGCCAGCACCTCGCCGACGGCCGCGTCCAGGCTCTGCACCATCTCGGTGTACTTGGCGACCGAGCCCCCGTCGCGGTGGTTCAGGGCGGCCGTGGCCTGGGCCGGTGTCGTCGCGGCCCGGACCCGCGCGGCGATCTCGGCGCCGGTCTCCGCGTCGCCCTCGGCCAGCCAGGGCCAGTGCGGGGTGGTGAAGTTGAGGTTGAGCAGCCAGGGCCGGCGGTGTGCGCGGCCGACGTACTCGACGGCCCGCTCGGTCAGCACGGTGGTGTAGTAGCGCAGGTCGCGGTACTCGGCGTCGCCCTCGTACAGGTCGTAGTCGCCGAGCTGGCCCAGCTTGGAGAAGTACTCCAGGACCCCGCCGAAGTTGCCGAAGAACTCGTCCCAGCCGGACTTGGTGGGGCTGTAGTCGGGCAGCCAGCCGCAGTGCCACTTGCCGATGAGGGCCGTGTCGTACCCGGCCTTCTTCAGCAGGGAGGCGAGCGTGGGGTGGCTCGGGTCGAGGCCCTGGGACCGGTCGGCCACCGGTTCGGCGAGGCCGCCCTTGGTACGGCCCGGGTAGCGGCCGGTGTAGAGGCTGAAGCGGGTCGGCGAGCAGGTCGCCGAGCCGGAGTAGGCGTCGGTGAAGCGCACGCCCTGGCGGGCCAGCCGGTCCAGGTTCGGGGTCTTGATGTGCGGTGCGCCGTACGAGGAGAGGTCGGCCCAGCCCAGGTCGTCACCGAGGATGACCAGGAAGTTGGGGCGGGGTCCGGGAGCGGCGGAGGGGCGGGAGCGGAAGGGGCGTTCGGCGGGGGCGGCCTGGGCGGGCGACGCGGCACCGGTGACGGTGGAGACCGCGCCGCCGCCGAGCAGACCGCCGAAGGCACGGCGGGACATGTCGGACATGCGGGATCCTCGAAACGGCCGTGCCCCGGGGCGGGGCACGGCGGGGTGAAGGAGAAAAGGAGAAGGGGAGCGAGGGTGCGGGTCAGCGACACAGGGCGCTGGACTGCCGGCACAGGTCCACATGCCGCCGTGCCACGAGCGCGATGCGCGCGTACGTGTGTTCGGTGGCAGGCCTCATGATCACAGGACGGTGCCAGGAAGCCGTACGTGCCGTCAAGGCACTGTCCGGCAGGCGGGATCACGGCACCGCCAGCTCGAACAGGGCGTAACCGGCGTACGAGCCGGAGGCCAGCGCCGCGATCCCGAGCAGCGTGCACAGCACCGGCAGGCTCAGCCGGCGCAGCGCGACCGCGAGCGGCACGAACAGCGGGAAGCAGGGCAGCAGATACCGGGAGATGTTGGCGACGATCTGCTGGCTGCCCAGGACCAGGACCAGCGTGATCACCGTGTACAGGACCAGCACCGCCGGCGGGCGCAGCCGCAGCAGCAGCGGCAGCAGCGCGCAGACCAGCAGGATGACACCGACCGAGATGACGTCCGTGAACGGGTACGCGAAGAGGTAGTCGAACTTGCCGACGGGCACGGACGTCAGCACGTCCAGGGTCTGCTTGCCGTAGTCGAAGCTGTGCGCCCAGGCGCCCGACTGGAGCTTGAAGTAGCCGCCCAGGTCGCCCATCCGGTCGCCGACCCACAGCAGATAGCCGAGGAGCCCGAGCGGGGCCAGGACCATGGCCAGCACCGGGCGCAGCACCCCGTCCTCCCGGCGGCGCAGGGACAGCAGCGCGGACACGCACAGCGCGGCGATCAGCGCGCCGGCGGTGGGCCGGTTCAACCCGGCCGCGAAGGTGAGCACCCCGGCGGTGAGCCAGCGCCGGGTGAGCACGGCGTGGCAGGCCCAGGCCGCCAGGGCGACGTACAGGGAGTCGGAGTAGACCGCCCACTCCACGCCCGAGCCCGGCCACACCGCCCACAGCCCGGCCGCCGCGAGCCCGGCCCGCCGGCCGCCGAACCGCTCGGCGACGGCGTAGATGCCGAGGGCGGCGGCGAAGGAGGCGACGATGGAGACCAGCAGCCCGGCGCCGTAGGAGCCGAGGCCGGTGACCGCCGAGGTCAGCCGCATCAGCGCCGGGTAGAGCGGGAAGAACGCCGCCGAGTTGCCCTCCAGCGTGATCAGGCCGGTGGCGCCCGGGACCGGGACGAGCTTCGGGTCGTAGCCGTGCAGCGCGATCTGCTGGTACCACCAGCCGTCCCAGGTGGCCAGCACGTCCCAGGCGTGCGCGCCGCCGCCGAACCGGGGGTGTTTGGTGCGGTAGTCCCCGGTGGAGGACAGCAGGTACATGAAGGAGCAGAAACCGGCCAGCTTCAGGGTGCCGAACAGGGCGAGGACCGGGCCGTGGCGGCGGGCGGCGGTCCGCAGCCGGGAGACCGGGGCGGCCTCGGTGTCCGGCGTCCCGGTGCCGGACAGGGTCGCGGTCACCGGACCACCGGCCCCGGGCGGCGGGCCAGGGTGCGCCGCATCCGGACGATCCCGCGCAGGTCCGCCAGCGCGGTGGCGACCAGGTCCACGCTGCTGTCCGGGTCGTCGACCCAGTCCACCGGCACCTCGTGGATCCTCAGGCCCGCCCGCTCGGCGAGCACCAGCAGCTCGGTGTCGAAGAACCACTCCCCGTCCCGCACCAGCGGCAGCAGCCGTTCGGCCGTCTCCCGCCGGACCGCCTTGAAACCGCACTGGGCGTCGGAGAAGCCCACGGCGAGCGTGCAGCGCAGCAGGACGTTGTAGCAGCGGGAGATGACCTCGCGCTTGGTCCCGCGCACCACCCGCGACCCCGGCGCCAGCCGGGTGCCGATCGCCAGGTCGGAGTGGCCCGAGATCAGCGGGGCGACCAGCGGCAGCAGCGCGGCCAGCCCGGTGGACAGGTCCACGTCCAGGTATGCCAGCACGGGCGCCCGGGAACCGGACCAGGCCGCCCGCAGGGCCCGGCCCCGGCCCTTCTCCGGCAGCCGCAGCGAGGTGACCTCGGCCAGTTCGGCGGCCAGCCGGGCGGCGATGCCGGGGGTGCCGTCGGTGCTGGCGTTGTCGGCGATGGTGATCCGGAACGGATAGGGGAAGGTGTCCCGCAGATGCGTGTGCAGCCGCCGGACGTTGGGCTCCAGGTCCTTCTCCTCGTTGTACACCGGCACGGCCACGTCCAGGACCGGCTCGGCCGCCTCGTGGACCGCCGGCAGCGGGGCGGGCCGGGGTATCCGGCGGAATGCCGGCGCGCCGGCGGGCTGCCGGCTCGGCCGGCTCGGTCGGATGTGCGTCACATGAACCCCGTTGGTTTCTGGTCGGTCGGGTGCGCCGGGGCACACCTGGACGGGCGGAGGGTCGAGGGCTAGCGGGTGGCCGTGGCCGTGGCCGTGGGCGCGAAGGAGGTACTCCAGGTGTCTTCCGGGGGCGCCGAGTCCGCGGAGTCCGTCGGTGTCGTGGACGGCGTGGACGGCGTGGACGGCGTGGACGAGGAGGAGGACGTGGACGAGGAGGAGGACGTGGACGACGAGGACGGCGTGGACGAGGAGGAGGGCGAGGAGGTCGTGGTCGGCGTGTGGTCCGGGGGCCGGGACGGCGGCTCGGACACCGAGACGCCGGGGGCCGGAGACGTCGTCGGTGCCGGCGCCGGACTTGTCGCGGGCCGTGGCGGCGCGGATCCGGGCGTCGTCGGTGGTGCCCGGCG
>NZ_JACBWZ010000367.1 GCF_013870595.1 Streptomyces sp. WELS2
CCGCACCCTGCCCGAGTCCGCCGGTGACGCGTGGCTGGCCGGGCTGACCGCCCAGCAGCACAAGACGCTCGCCGAGTGGCGGGAGGCGTACGACGTCCATCCCGTGCCGCACCTCGGCCGCGACCCGCAGGGCGGCGACGACCTCACCGCGCTCGCCGTACCGGCCGTCGAGCCGGCGTCCGCCCCGGTCGAGTGGCCCGTCACCGACCGGATCGCCGAGGACGGCGTGCTGGTCTGGCACCTCCCGCTGCCCGGGGCGATACGGGAGGAACTGGACCTCGTCCGGCGCGGCGACGAACTCGTGATCACCACGGGCCCCTTCCGCCGGATCGTTCCGCTGCCCTCCGCACTGCGCCGCTGCACCGTCGCCGGCGCCGGACTGCGCGACGGCGAACTGCGCATCCGGTTCGCCCCGGACCCGGACCTGTGGCCCGCCGGCGGACGGTGAACCGGGCACGCCCGTTCGGGTAACGTCGTAAAGGCGAACCGTAGTCAGGAGTCCGCCATGAGCGAAGAGCGCCCCGCACACGAGCCGCCGCCGGAGCGGGCGACCGACGCCGACGCCTGGGCCACGGCCTGCGCCGAGGACCTCGCCGCCGAGCGGTCCCGCCGCCGGGCCGAGCAGGGACCGCCGCCGGGCTCGGCCGCCGAGGAACTGAGGAAGCTGGTGGACGCGGTCGCCGACAAGCTGTCCGACCTGCGCTCGCCCCTGCTCGGCGGCCTCGCCGGACCGGCCGCCCAGCAGATGGTGCGCCAGGTCGTCCAGCAGGCCAAGGCCGCAGTGGAACCCGTCATAGAGCGCAACCCGGACGTCTTCGACCATCTCGCCGCGGCCGGTGGCGAACTGCTCGCCGCCTACCGCTCAGCCGTCCAGGGCCAGGAGCGGCGCTGGACCGAGCGCGGCTCCGACCCGGCGGGCGACCGGCCGGACCGGGGCGAGGGGGGCGCGGCCGCGGGTCCGGGGGAGCGCATCGACCTGGACTGACGCTCTGCCGGGGCGGGGCCTCGGGTACGGTTGGCCGTAGCGGGGCTCGACCGAAACTGAGGGATTCATGGGACTCACCATCGGCGTCGACATCGGCGGCACGAAGATCGCGGCCGGCGTGGTCGACGAGGAAGGCAACATCCTCTCGACCTTCAAGGTGCCGACCCCCACCACGCCCGAGGCCATCGTGGACGCCATCGCCTCGGCGGTGGAGGGCGCGCGGGCCGGGCACGAGATCGTCGGCGTGGGCATCGGCGCGGCCGGTTACGTCAACCGCCAGCGCTCCACGGTCTACTTCGCGCCCAACATCGACTGGCGCAACGAGCCGCTCAAGGAGAAGGTCGAGGCGCGCACGGGCCTGCCGGTCGTGGTCGAGAACGACGCCAACGCCGCCGCCTGGGGCGAGTACAGGTTCGGCGCGGGCAAGGGCCACCGCAACGTCATCTGCATCACGCTCGGCACCGGCCTCGGCGGCGGCATCATCATCGGCAACAAGCTCCGCCGCGGGCACTTCGGCGTGGCGGCCGAATTCGGCCACATCCGGATGGTCCCGGACGGCCTGCTGTGCGGCTGCGGCTCGCAGGGCTGCTGGGAGCAGTACGCCTCCGGCCGTGCCCTGGTCCGCTACGCCAAGCAGCGCGCCAACGCCACCCCCGAGCGCGCCGAGGTCCTCCTCGCGCTCGGCGACGGCACCCCCGACGGGATCGAAGGCAAGCACATCTCCATGGCCGCCCGCCAGGGCGACCCGGTGGCCGTCGACTCCTACCGCGAGCTGGCCCGCTGGGCCGGCGCCGGCCTCGCCGACCTGGCCTCCCTGTTCGACCCGTCCGCGTTCATCGTCGGCGGCGGCCTCTCCGACGAGGGGGACCTGGTCCTCGACCCGATCCGCAAGTCGTACAAGCGCTGGCTGGTGGGCGGCAACTGGCGCCCGGTGGCCGACGTGATCGCCGCCCAGCTCGGCAACAAGGCGGGCATGGTGGGCGCCGCGGACCTGGCCCGGGAGCCCGACCCGGTCATGTAGCACCCGGGGCGCGGGGAGGGGCGCGGCCGGCGGTCGCCCCCGGCCCCGCGCCCCGAGCCGTGGGGCGTACATTGATCCACATGGCGCTGCTCCCCGACTCCGCAACAGAGCCCGACGGTTCGGCCACCGTCCGCGTCCTGAGCTACAACATCCGCTCGATGCGCGACGACACCGCGGCCCTCGCCCGAGTGATCACCGCCTGCGCCCCCGATCTGGTCCTGATCCAGGAGGCCCCCCGCTTCTTCCGCTGGCGCAAGAAGCTGGCGCGGCTCGCGGCGGCCTCCGGCCAGGTCATCCTCACCGGGGGCGGCACGGCGGCGGGCCCGGCCGTCCTGTGCGGCCTGCGCGCCACCGTCGAGCGCACCGAGGACGTTCTGCTGCCCCTCACCCCGGGTCTGCACCGGCGCGGCTTCGCCACGGCGGTGGTCCGCTTCGGCGGCGCCCGCCTCGGCGTGCTCAGCTGCCACCTGTCCCTCCAGCAGGAGGAGCGCTACGACCAGGGCGGGATGCTCCTCGACCGGCTCGCCGCACTCGGGGTGGAGCACGCGGTCGCGGGCGGCGACCTCAACGAACGCCCCGACGGCCCGACCTTCCGCCGGCTGGCCGCCGGTCTGACGGACTGCCGTGCGGCCGCGCCCTGGGGCGGCGAGTTCACCTCCACCCCCGCCCACCCGCACCAGCGCATCGACGCGATCTTCGCGACCAAGGGCGTCGAGGTGCTCGGCTGCGGGGTGCCCCTGGACCAGCCGGGCGTGCGCGAGGCGGACCTGCGGGCGGCCTCGGACCACCTTCCGGTGCTGGCCGTCCTCCGCGTCCCGGCGGCGTAGGGCCCCGGGCCGGGACGCCTCAGACGACCGCCCCGCGACCGGGGTCGTCGTCCTCCTCGTCGTCGGTCCGCATCCGGGCCACCAGCGTCACGAAGCCGCCGAGGAAGCCGCCGATCCCGAGGGTCGTCAGCCACCAGGTCATGTCCCAGCGCAGCAGCACCGCCAGCAGCAGCAGGACCGGCCCGCCGACCACACCGAGCCAGGCGAACCGGGCGGTGGTGTCCGCGGTCGGCAGCGGCGGCGGCTCCGGCGGGACGAAGTGGCCCTCGTCGGCCTCGTCGAAGTCGTCGTCGGAGGGCTCGGCGAGCGCGAAGTCGCGCGGGCCCACACCGGGCGCGAAGGACACCGAGCCGCCCAGCGGACGCGGCGGCGGTTCCTCGCCGCCGGCGTCCTTGCCGGTGTCCGGCGCGGCGTTCTTCTCCAGCAGCGCCAGGTCCTCCACTGGCTTGAACGGCCGGGCGCCCGGCGGGTCCGGCGGCTCCTCGCCGTACCCGGCCACGATGGCCCGCCAGGCGGCGTCCTCGTCGAAGGGCACCTCCTGCCGGTGCGGCTCGCGGGCCCCAGGGCCGTCGTGGGCCTCCCGGCCGGCGGGTTCGTCCCGGTCCTCCCGGTCCTCGCGGTCCTCGCGGCCTTCACGGTCGGAGTCGTGCTCAGCCAACTGCGGCCGTCCCTTCCTTGCCGACACTGGGTGCGAGCCGGCCGATGAAAGCGAGGCTCTCCTCGAAGATCCGGTCCGCGTCCACGTCCAACGTCGCCACGTGGTAGCTGTGTTCCAGCACGATCTCCGTGACGTCCCGGGACGACACCCGGCTCAGCACCCGCGCCGAGTCGGCCGCCGGGACGACGTGGTCCTCGGCGCTGCGCAGCAGCAGCAGCGGCTGGGTGACCTGGGGCAGCTCGCCGTCCACCCGGCGCAGGAACCGCCTGAGCGAGTGCGCCGCGTGCAGCGGCACCCGGTCGTAGCCCAGCTCCGCCGCGCCCGGCTTGGCGATGTCGCTGGCGATGCCCTTCGTCGAGCGGACCAGATGCCGGGCCACCGGCAGCGCGTACGCGGACAGGCCGTGCACCTTGTTCGCCGGGTTGACCACCACCGCGCCCGCCACCCGGCCGCCGTGCCGGGCCGCGAGCCGCAGGGCCAGCGCCCCGCCCATCGACAGGCCCGCCACGAACACCCGGGAACAGCGGTCGGTGAGCGCGCGCAGTTCGCGGTCCACCTCCGCGTACCAGTCCTGCCAGGTGGTGAGCTGCATGTCCGTCCAGCGGGTGCCGTGACCGGGCAGCAGCGGCAGGGACACGGTCAGCCCGTGGGCCGCGTGGTGCTCCGCCCAGGGGCGCAGCGACTGGGGTGAGCCGGTGAAGCCGTGGCAGAGGAGGACGCCCACCTCGCCGCCCTCGTGGCGGTACGGCTCGGCTCCGGGGAGAACTGGCATGTGCTTCACCGTACGCGACCGCACGGACACCGACCAGGGTCGTCGGGCCCATTGCCGGTCCTTGGGGTTAAGGTCTTGCCGACGGAAACGGGAGGCACACGGGTGTTGTACGGCACGATGAAGGTCGCCATCGGCGGGCCGCTGAAGGTCGCCTTCAGGCCCTGGGTGGAGGGTCTGGAGAACATCCCGGCCACCGGCCCGGCCATCCTGGCCAGCAACCATCTGTCCTTCTCGGACTCCTTCTTCCTGCCGGCCGTGCTGGACCGCAAAGTCACGTTCATCGCCAAGGCCGAGTACTTCACCACCCCGGGCGTCAAGGGCCGGCTCACCGCGGCCTTCTTCAAGGGCGTCGGCCAGCTCCCGGTGGACCGCTCCGGGGCGCGCGGCGCCGGTGAGGCGGCCGTGCGCAGCGGCATCGAGGTGCTGGAGCGCGGCGAGCTGTTCGGCATCTACCCGGAGGGCACCCGCTCGCCCGACGGCCGGCTGTACCGGGGCAAGCCCGGCGGCCTGGCCCGGGTGGCGCTCGCCACCGGCGCGCCCGTCATCCCGGTCGCCATGATCGACACGGAGAAGATCCAGCCGCCCGGCCAGGTCGTGCCGAAGCTGATGCGGCCCGGCATCCGGATCGGCAAGCCCCTGGACTTCAGCCGCTACCAGGGCATGGAGCACGACCGGTTCGTGCTGCGCGCGCTGACCGACGAGGTCATGTACGAGATCATGAAGCTGTCCGGCCAGGAGTACGTCGACATGTACGCCACCGCCGCCAAACGGCAGATAGCCGAGGCCGCGAAGGCGGCGAAGGCGGCCAGGGAAGCGGAGAAGGCGGGGAAGAAGCAGGCCGAGGGGTAGCCGGGGGAATCGGGGGAGACGGGGGCATGCCCAAGCGCGAACGCGTCATGCGGATGTCCGTCGAGCTGCCGCTGTGGCGCGCGCTCGCCGGCTACCGCGTCCTGACCATGCTGTACGCCATCGGTCTGTGCGCCACCGCGTACGACCAGTTCACCCGGCCCTGGGTCGCCGTCGCCTACTACGCCGTGCTGGCCGTGTGGACCCTGGCCACCCTGCCCAAGGTGTCCGGCGCGGCGAGCTGCACCCCGCGCTTCCTGGGCGCCGACCTCGCCGTCGCCCTCGCCGGCATCCTGCTCACCCCCCTCGCCGACAGCCACCAGCGGATCGCGGGCGGCGGCCCCACCCTGCCGTCGATCTGGACCGCCGGCTCGGTGCTGGCCTTCGCCCTCAAGGGCGGCTGGCGCTGGGCGGCCGTCGCCTCCACGGCCGTCGCCGCCGTCAACCTGGTGGAGCGCGGCCACCCCGCCCGGGACACCGTGCACAACGTGATCCTGGTCTGGGTGGCCTCCATCGCCATCGGCTACGTGGTGGAGGTGGCCCGCGCCTCCGAGCGCACCCTCGCCCGCGCGCTGGAGATCGAGGCCGCGACCCGGGAGCGGGAGCGGCTGGCGCGGGACATCCACGACAGCGTGCTCCAGGTGCTGGCGATGGTGAAGCGCCGGGGCGCGGCCCTGGGCGGCGAGGCGGCCGAACTGGGCCGGCTGGCCGGGGAGCAGGAGGTGGCCCTGCGCACGCTGGTCTCGGGCGGCCTGGTCCCGGTCTCCCGGGTCTCGGAGGACCTGGCGGAGGGCGCCGTCGTGCGCGCGGTGGAGGAACCGGACGACGACG
>NZ_JACBWZ010000368.1 GCF_013870595.1 Streptomyces sp. WELS2
CCTCCGACCTGTGACGCCCCGCACGCGCGTGGCCCCGGCAGGGGGCCATGCCTCACTCCGCGGGCCGCTGTAGCACCGTCAGGCTGCGGTCCGGGAGGGTGAGGCGGTCGCCGGCCGCGACCTTCTCGCCCGTCCCCGGCTCGACCCCGTCCGGGCGGGCCGTGTCCACCACCACCTGCCACTGCCGGCCGTGGTCGACCGGCACCACGAAGTCCAGCGGCTCGGGGGAGGCGTTGAACATCAGCAGGAAGGAGTCGTCGGTGATGCGCTCCCCGCGCGGACCGGGCTCGGAGATGGCGTTGCCGTTGAGGAACACCGTCAGCGCGGAGGCCTGCGCCGAGTTCCAGTCCCGCTGGGTCATCTCGGCGCCTTCGGGAGTGAACCAGGCGATGTCGGACAGATCGTCGTGGGTGCCCTCCACCGGACGGCCGTGGAAGAAGCGGCGCCGTCGCAGGACGGGATGGTCCCGGCGCAGCCACACCATCGCGCGCGTGAACTCCAGCAGCTCGCCGTCGTCCGCCTGCCAGTCGATCCACGACAGCTCGTTGTCCTGGCAGTAGGCGTTGTTGTTGCCGCGCTGGGTGCGCGCGAACTCGTCGCCGTGGCTGATCATCGGCACGCCCTGGGACAGCATCAGCGTGGCGATGAAGTTCCGCATCTGCCGGGCGCGCAGCCGCAGCACCCCGGGATCGTCGGTGTCGCCCTCCACCCCGCAGTTCCAGGACCGGTTGTGGCTCTCGCCGTCCCGGTTGTCCTCGCCGTTGGCCTCGTTGTGCTTGTCGTTGTACGCCACCAGGTCGTGCAGGGTGAAACCGTCGTGGCAGGTGACGAAGTTGATCGAGGCCAGCGGACGGCGGCCGTCGTCCTGGTAGAGGTCGGAGGAGCCGGTCAGCCGGGAGGCGAACTCGGCCAGCGCGCGCGGCTCGCCCCGCCACAGGTCCCGGACGGTGTCGCGGTACTTGCCGTTCCACTCGGTCCACAACGGCGGGAAGTTGCCCACCTGGTAGCCGCCCTCGCCCACGTCCCACGGCTCGGCGATCAGCTTCACCTGGGAGACCACGGGATCCTGCTGCACCAGGTCGAAGAACGACGACAGCCGGTCCACCTCGTGGAACTGCCGGGCCAGGGTGGCCGCCAGGTCGAAGCGGAAGCCGTCGACGTGCATCTCGGTGACCCAGTACCGCAGCGAGTCCATGATCAGCTGGAGCACGTGGGGGGACCGCATCAGCAGCGAGTTCCCGGTGCCCGTGGTGTCCATGTAGTAGCGCGGGTCCTCGGCGAGCCGGTAGTACGAGGGGTTGTCGATGCCCTTGAAGGACAGCGTGGGACCCAGATGGTTGCCCTCGGCGGTGTGGTTGTAGACCACGTCCAGGATGACCTCGATCCCGGCCTCGTGCAGCGCCCGGACCGCCGACTTGAACTCCAGCACCTGCTGGCCGCGGTCGCCCCAGGAGGCGTACGCGTTGTGCGGGGCGAAGAAGCCGATCGTGTTGTAGCCCCAGTAGTTGTTCAGCCCCATGTCGACCAACCGGTGGTCGTTCACGAACTGGTGGACGGGCATCAGTTCGAGCGCCGTCACCCCGAGTTCGGTCAGGTGCTCGATGACCGCCGGGTGGGCGAGGCCCGCGTAGGTGCCGCGCAGCTCCTCGGGCAGCCCCGGGTGACGCATGGTCAGGCCCTTGACGTGGGCCTCGTAGATCACCGTGTGGTGGTACTCGGTGCGCGGCGGGCGGTCGTCGCCCCAGTCGAAGTACGGGTTGATCACCACCGACGTCATGGTGTGCGGCGCCGAGTCCAGGTCGTTGCGCCGCTCCGGCGCGCCGAAGTGGTAGCCGTACACCTCCTCGCCCCACCGGACCGACCCGCTGACCGCCTTCGCGTACGGGTCGAGCAGCAGCTTCGCGGAGTTGCAGCGCAGCCCGCGTCCGGGGTCGTAGGGGCCGTGCACCCGGAACCCGTACCGCTGGCCCGGCATCACGCCGGGCAGGTACGCGTGCCGCACGAAAGCGTCGCTCTCGCGCAGTTCCACCGCCGTCTCCGAGCCGTCGTCGTGCAGCAGACACAGCTCTACTCGGTCCGCGGCCTCCGTGAAGACCGCGAAGTTGGTTCCGGCGCCGTCGTAGGTGGCGCCGAGCGGATACGCCTCTCCAGGCCAGACCTGCATGGATACGACTCTCCCAGGTGTGCCGTCCGCCCGGGGCCGCGTCGGCCCCGAGTGTTGTCCGAAAGTGAGGCAACCTCCCGTCACCCGCCCGGCCTCTCGTGAGGTGACCAGTGCGTGCGGCGGTTCTGGTACCCGCAACGCGCCGAACCAGCGGGGCAGAAAACGTACTCCCGGGACCAAGGGGGGAGTAGGGGGACGATGTGCGCGAGAAAGCGCACCGCCATCTGGTAAAGCCTCTCCTGGGAGGACTGCAACGCCCGGGGCGGGCGCGGCCGGCCCGTCGGCAAGAACGCCGGGGACTACGCGACCAGCCACAGCCACAACGTCCTCGGGCGGCTCGACTTCGGCCTCGACGGCTCCTCCGGGACCAAGGCCGAGCAGTACGACTCCACCGTCGGCGCGCCCTCCGGGCGGCAGGAGGGCCCGACCGCCAAGACCACCCGCACCGGGCAGACCAAGGAGTTTGCGGGCGACTACAAGACCTACCGCCGGTGGCGGATGGTCAGCGCGGCCGGCAAGAACAAGGACGGGCACACCCGTTCGTACGAACTGGTCCCCGGACCCACCACCAAGTACCCCGGCCGCCCCTTCACCAAGCACGACCTGTACGTCACCCAGTACGACAAGTGCGAGCTGTTCGCCGGCCACAACCCCAAGTGCGCGACGGGCCACCCGAAGTCCGTCGACAAGTGGGTGAACGGCCGGACCCTCACCCACCCCGTGGTCTGGGTGAACGTCGGCTTCCACCACATAGCCCGGGACGAGGACCGGCAGCCCATGCCCGTGCACTGGCAGGGCTTCTCCGTCGCCCACGGGACGTCACGGCTATGAATCCGCTCACTCCCAAGGAGCCGGCATGACAGAACGGGCACTGGGAATGGCGCAGTTGAGTCGAGCGGCCGGGAAACCGACCTGTCCATCCGGCTGCACCGCCGACCGCTTGCGGAGTAGGCTTCCTTGATCGTTGAGATGGGAAGCCCCGGGAGCGGAAGGCGGTGCACGGGTGGGCTCGGGAGGGCTGGAGCTGCCTCCTGGTGACGAGGGTCACGAGGGGAACTCCGCAGACGTCCCGCCCGGCGCGGTGTCCCTGGCCCGGCCGATGGACGCGGGGTCCATCGGCCCGGAGCTGGACTGGGACGCCGACGCCTGGCGCGAGGTACGCACCCGCGCCCAGCGGGCCGGCCGGGCCTACATCTGGCTGAACCTCGTCGAACAGCGGCTGCGGGCGGTCGTGGCCGCCGTGCTGCGGCCCGTCTACGAACCCGTCCACGGCGACGAGTGGGTGGTGGCCGCGGCAGGCCCGGCCGGGCAGGAGTGGGTGCAGCGGGCGGTCGCCGTCCGCGAGGTCAGCCGCCGCAAGGGCTATCTGCTCGACCCGGCCGACGACAACGTCCTCAGCTTCCTCACCCTGCCCCAGCTGCGCGAGCTGGTGGTGCAGCACTGGCCGTGCTTCGAGCCGTACTTCGACGAGCGCCGGGACCTCGAACTCGCCCTGGACGAGCTGGAGGTGACCCGCAACGTCGTCTCCCGCAACCGGGCCCTGTCCGAGGCGGTCCTCGGCCAGGCCGAGCGGGCCTCGGCCCGGCTGCTGGAGATGCTCGGCGCGGGCGGGGACGTGCCCTCGGCGCGCCGGCTGCCCGTGGACGCGGTCGAGGACCTGGTCGGCGACCGGTACGCGGACGTCGTCGCGGTCCACCCCGACCGGGTGCGGCTGCTGCGCCGGTTCCCGGCCGAGGACATCTTCGGCGGCGCCCGCCGGCTCGACGCCATCGGCATCGGCCTGAACCTGCTGGTGCAGAACTTCTCCGGGCGCCGCCTGGTCCGGCTCGCCGAGTCCGGCTGCCGGGTGCGGCTGCTCTTCCTCAACCCGGCCTCCAGCTCGGTCAAGCGCCGCGAGCGCGAACTGGGGATGAAACGGGGCGAACTGAGCCGCTCGGTGGAGATGAACATCCTGCACATGCGCCGGGTGCGGTCCCGGCTGCGCGACCCGGGCGCCTTCGAGATCCAGGTGTACGACGAGACGCCCCGCTTCACCGCCTACCTGGTGGACGGCGACGGCGCGGACGGCGTCGCGGTGGTGCAGTCCTATCTGCGCGGGGCGCGCGGGATGGAGTCGCCGGTCCTGGTGCTGCGCAACGGCAGCCGACTGGTCACGCCCGAAGACGCCGGAGAATCCGGTCTTTTCCCGACATACCGCGAGGAATTCGAACTGGCTTGGGCGGATTCGCGCCCGGTGTCCTGACCCACCGGCGCCGGGCGGCACAAGGCCGACGGTGGATTGTCAGTGCCGCGTGCGATGGTGGAGGCACTGGGGGAAAGCACCACCGAGAAGGGGGGCCGCCCATGGGCTGGCACCAGGAGCTGCTGATCGGCTTCGACCTGGAGACGACGGGGACCGATCCGCGTCGGGCGCGCATCGTCACCGGTGCCGTGATCGAGGTCAGGGCCGGTGAGCCCATGGGCCGCCGGGAGTGGCTGGCCGATCCGGGCGTGGAGATCCCGGCCGACGCGGTCGCGGTCCACGGCATCAGCACCGCACGCGCGGCGGCCGAGGGCCGCCCGGCCGACCAGGTGGCCGACGCCATCGCGGACGTCCTGGTGTCGTACTGGAAGACGGGCGTCCCGGTCGTCGCCTACAACGCGGCCTTCGACCTGACCCTGCTCTCCGCCGAACTGCGGCGGTACGGCCTGCCGTCCCTGACCGACCGGCTCGGCGCCGCCCCCGCCCCGGTCGTCGACCCGTACACCATCGACCGCTGGGCCGACCGCTACCGCCGGGGCAAACGGAACCTGGAGGCGGTCTGCGCCGAGTACGGCATAGTCCTGGGCACGGCCCACGACGCCACCGCCGACGCCCTCGCCGCGGCCCGGCTCGCCTCCGCGATAGCCGACCGCCACCCCAAGATCGCCGCCCTCGGCCCCGCCGAACTGCACCGGCGTCAGATCCGGTGGTACGCCGAGTGGGCGGCGGACTTCCAGGCGTTCCTGCGGCGCAAGGGCGAGACGGACGCGGTGGTCGACGGCGCGTGGCCGCTGCGCGAGCCGACCGGGGACCAGCCCGCGTAAGCGGTTGCCGCGGTGGCCCGTGCCCCGTCGGCGCGAGGTGCCGTCAGAACGGATACCACCGCACCGTCTCGTCCCCGTCCCGCAGGGACGCGACCCGGCGCCGGAACTCGGCCAGGGCCTTGGGGTTGGACGGGGCGTGCTGGGCCACCCACGCGCAGCTGGCCGTCTCCCGGGCGCCGCGCAGCACCCCGCAGCCGTCCCACTCGCGCACGTCCCAGCCGTAGGCCGCGGTGAAGGAGTCGTACGCCTCGGCGGGCAGGCCGTAGCGGTCGCGGGAGAGCGCCATGACCACCAGGTCGTGCTCGCGCAGGTCGGCGGAGAAGGTCTCCAGGTCGACCAGGACCGGCCCGTCCGGTCCGACGTGCACATTGCGGGGCAGCGCGTCGCCGTGGACCAGCCCCGGCGGCAGATGGGGCGTCAGCGCCGCCGCCCGCGCCGCGAAGCCGTCTCGGCGCGCCCGGAGATAGGCCGCGTCCTCGCGGTCGATCGCGTCACCCGCGAGGCGCAGCCAGCGCTCCACACCGCCCAGCAGATCGCGGGGCGGCAACGCGAACGGGGGAGAGGGGAGGGCGTGCACGATGCGCAGCAGCGCGGCCAGGTCCTTTGGCTCGGCGGGCCGTACGGCATCCGGCAGCCGGTGCCACACGGTCACCGGATGGCCGTCCACCAGCAGGGCCTTCGGCTCGGCCGCCCGCACCGCCG
>NZ_JACBWZ010000369.1 GCF_013870595.1 Streptomyces sp. WELS2
CCGTCTGTGCGGCCCCGCTGCCGGGTGTGGCCCTACGCCATGAGGAGGAACAGCATGCCGGAAGGCTCACGCGGGCGGCGGGAGCGGTGGCGCCGCGCGCCCGCGTGGGTGGGGTCAGGGGCGTCCCCGCTGTCCTCTCAGGTGCTCGGCGACCGGCTTGAGCGCCTTCTCCAGTTCCATGAGCGCGTCCGGTGACAGCAGGTCGATGAAGTGCCGGCGCACCGATGCCACGTGATGCGGGGCGACCTTCCGCATCGTCTCCATGCCGTGGTCCGTGAGCACGGCGTACAGCCCCCGCCGGTCGGTGTCACAGTTCTCGCGGCGAACCAGGTTGGCGTTCTCCATGCGCGTGATCTGGTGCGAGAGCCGGCTCTTGGACTGAAGGGTCGCGGAGGCCAGGTCGCTCATCCGCATCCGCACGTCCTCCGACTCGGACAGGTTCACCAGGATTTCGTAGTCGTTCATCGTCAGGCCGAACGGCTGCAGATCCTTTTCCAGCTGGTACGTCAACAGCCTGTTGACCTCCAGGTGGGTGCGCCAAGCGCACTGCTCCGCATCGGTCAGCCAGCGCGTGGCCGTCTCGGTCTCCATGAATGAAGTCTACCTAAGAAGTTGAATGGCGTACTAACTTGGATGGTGTGACGTGCGCACGCGTTCGACGTCACACTCCGCAGACTACCGCTCACAGCCCGAAGCGACGCTGGAGGTCTCCCAGCTGTCCGGGAAGGCGCGGTGGACCCGACGATTGCGGACCGTGTCCACCCGGTGTCATTCCGCCACCTCCCGGGACCCCGGGTTCGGGCGGAACCGCCCCCGTCGCCACCTCGGCCATGAGGGTCTCGGTCGACTGCAGCAGGACCGTCCCCGCGCCGACGAACTCGAACTGGTGCTCCTCGCCGGAGACCCCGCCGAAGCCCGTCATCGCACGTAGACCGCCCAGTACACCCGTCAAGTACCCATGGTCGTAGTGATGGCACGGGGACGGGCAGTCGGCCCACCCGACGAGCGCCTGCGGGTCCACCCGGATCGGAGGTTCCACGAACACCACCGGACCGTTTGATGCGGCTACGAACTTTCCGGTTCCGATCAGGGTCAGAAAACCCGGGACGATCGACTGCTTGAGTGCGAGACTTGGCTGAAAAGCGAGCAGATTGCCCGCGCGAATGGTCAAGTTCCCGTCGTCCAGATCGTAGGAGTTGACGTCGAACGCCCGGTCGGCCAGCAGCATCTTCCCCGAGCCCTCCGCCACGACCCAGTCGCTCGCGTGCAGTGGCGAATGAAACGACGTACGGACAAGCCGGTCGAGTCGCCCGTGCCCGATGCCGTTGAACTCGATCGACCCGTAGTAGGCGACCATCTTTCCCTTCTGCAGGAACCACTGCCCGCTCTTCAGCTCCACGCAGAAGGTGTACGGGTTGACGTTGTCGTCGGCGGGCAGCGACAGCGGGTCGTACACGACCGGTCCGGCGCCCGGGGTCCCGTAGGTGCTCACAGCTTCTCCTCCGACGCCTGGACGTACACCGTGCCGCTGCCGCTCAGCTCCAGCTGGAACGCCTCCCCGGAGCCGCGGCCCACCATCTCGCGCCAGCCGAGCGCGGTGGACAGCCTGTTGCGGATCTCGCCGTGGTGGGCGACGTACGCCTGCGGGTCGACGTGGACCGGGCGCTGCGGGGTGACCGGGACCTCGAAGACGCCGCCGTGCGCCATCACCGCCACCGAGCCGTGCCCCTGGAGCGTGGTCGTGAACAGCCCCTGCCCGGTGACCTGCCCGCGCACCAGCCCCATCACCCCGCCCTGGGCGCCCAGGAACATCGTGCCCTGCCGCAGGGTGCCCTCGAAGGCGAGCAGCCGGTCGGCCTCCACGTAGAGCGTGTCACCGGAGAGGGTGATCACATGGACGTGGTGGCCGCCGTGCCCGAAGAACACCGTGCCGCTGCCCTCGACGGTCATCAGCGGGGTCGCCTCGCCGGCCACCCGGCGTCCGATCATGGACATCAGCCCGCCCTGGCCGCCCTGGACGTTGGGCGTGAAGGACACGTCCCCGCGGTAGGCGAGCATCGCGCCGCGCTGGCTGAACAGCCGCCGGCCCGGCGCCACGGTCGCCTCCACCATCTTGGAGTTGATCTCCCGGAAGGTCATCACACGTCCCCCGCGATCGTGGTCCGCTCGCTCGGCTGCACGTACACCAGCCCGTCGCCCTCGAAGCGGATCTGGAAGGCTTCGCCACCGCCCTCCCCGAGGAACGTGCGGAACGTCACACCGGACTGGAAGGACTGCCGGACAGCGCCCTGGTGGGCGACATACGCGCCCGGGTCGACGGTCAGCGGGTACTGCGGGGTCACCCGGAGGACGACCGCCGGGCCGTCGGAGAGGATCGCCGCCTGTCCGTGTCCCTCCACGGTCGTCGTGAACAGGCCGTTGCCCTGGGAGGCGCCGCGCACCCCGGTGAACGTCGTGCCCGTGCGCAGCCCCGCGTCCGTCGCCAGCAGATTGCTCGCCTCGACATAGAGCTTGTCCCCCTGGAGGGAGACCAGGTTGATCTCGGACGCCCGGTCCGCGAACCAGCACGTCCCCTGCCCTCTCACCTCCATCACCGTCATCTGCTCGCCGGTGAGCCGCCGGGTCACCATCCCCCGCAGCCCCTCGCCGCCGCCGCTCAGCTTCTTGAAGGCCATCTGCCCGTCGTACGCGACCATCGAGCCGTTCTTCGCCTTCACGGCATCCCCGGTCATGTCGACGGCGAGCACCTTGCTGCCCTGGAGTCGGAACATCGCCACGCTGCGAAACTAGCGGCGGTGCGGGTGGACGGAACAGGGCCCACGGGTGGAAACCCACCCTGAGCCGACCCCTAGGGGCGCGGTTTGCCACAATGGGGGAACGCTTGTGCGTGCGTTCACAAAGCGGTTCCGCCGTCGGCCCGTGCCGGCACGCACCCGCACGCGCAAACCGGCAGTCCGTAACCGGCAGACCGTCGTCGACCCTCCCACCGAAGGTGACCCGTGGACATCAAGACCGCCACCGCCCTCCGCCGCCTCCGCCTGGTCTCGGCCCCGGAGGCCGTGTCCTTCCTGATCCTGCTCGTCTGCTCGGTGCTGAAGCGGACCACGGACTTCGACGCGGTCCCCGTGATGGGGGCGATCCACGGCGTCCTGTTCATCCTGTACGTGATCTTCTGGGCGGACGCCTGGAACCGCGCCAAGTGGCCCCTGAAGACCGCCGCCCTCTACTTCGTCCTGTCGGTGCTGCCCACCGGCGGCTTCTTCGCCGAGCGCAAGCTGCGCCGCGAGGCCGAGGACGCCGTCATCGCCGCCCGCGCCCGCAAGGAAGGGACCGTGAACGCATGATCGTCGCCTTCTCCGTGACGCCCCTCGGCGTCGGCGAGGACGTGGGGGAGTACGTCGCCGACGCCGTGCGCGTGGTCCGCGAGTCGGGCCTGCCCCACCGCACCGACGCCATGTTCACCTCGATCGAGGGCGAGTGGGACGAGGTCATGGACGTCGTCAAGCGCGCCGTCGCCGCCGTGGAGGCCCGTGCCCCGCGCGTGTCGCTCGTCCTCAAGGCCGACATCCGCCCCGGGGTGACCGACGGGCTGACCAGCAAGGTGGAGACCGTCGAGCGGTACCTCGCCCGGTAACGCGCCCCCCGTCTCGGAAACCCCGGCCCCCTGGGCCGGGGTTTTCCCGTTCCGAGTGTTTGAGCGATCGCTCAAAACGGTGTACGTTCAGCGCCAGATGGTTTGAGCAGTCGCTCAACTCCGTGCTCACGTGGGGGAACACATGGGTCTCTACATAGAGACGCACATCCGCGCCGGCCTCGACGAACTGTGGGCGCGCACCCAGGACCCCGCCCGGCACCAACGCTGGGACCTGCGCTTCACCGAGATCCACTACCTTCCGCGCACGGAAGGCGAACCGCAGCGCTTCCGCTACGCCACGCGCGTGCTGCCGTTCCTCACCGTCGCCGGCACCGGCGTCGCCGCCGGCGAGAAGGAGCGCGCCGACGGCACCCGCACCTCCGCCCTGCGCTTCGCCTCCCCGCACCCCCTCTCCCTCATCGCCGAGGGCAGCGGCTACTGGCGCTACGTGCCCGACGCCCACGGCGTCCGCTTCCTCACCGGCTACGACTACCGCCCGCGCTGGGGCCTGATCGGCGCCCTCGCCGACCGCCTGCTGTTCCGCCCCCTCATGGGCTGGGCGACCGCCTGGTCCTTCGACCGGCTCCGGCTCTGGCTGGAGCGGGGCATCACCCCGGAGCGGGCCCGCCGCAACTGGCTCACCGAACTCACCGTCCGGGCCCTGGTCCTCGCCCTCTGCCTGACCGTGCTCGCCCACGGCTCGCCCCCCGGCCTGCCCGGCCCACTCGCCGACGCGACGGCCTACCTGTGCCCGCTGCTGCTCGTACCCGGCGTCTTCCTCGCCCTCTTCAAGGCACCCCTCGCCGGCACCCCGGCCGCCCGCCGCTGCCTGCGCACGCCCGCCCTCCGCCCCCGCGCGCCCCGCCTGACGAAGACGCCGGAGCGCCAAGGACCACGTGCCCCGGAGACCCACGGATGACATGCCCGGTGACGCGCCTGCGCGCACGGGCACCGACGGCGCACCCGGGCCCGGACCAGCGCAGAAGACAGCAGAAGAACCCCGGACACGCCGGCACACCCCGATGACGCCCCTGGAGAAGTACCGATGACCTCGATCTTCCGTACCGCGATGGGCCCCGCTTTCGACCGCCTCCACCCCGCCCTGCGCCGCCGCTTCTCCGTCGGTCTGACCAGCGGCGAGGCATGCACCGGCCGGGGCGTGATGGACCGCGTCTGGCACGGACCGGCGTTCGTGAAGCCGTTCCTCGCGCTCGGCGGCACCCGCAACATCCTCGTCCCACGGGCCGGCCGCCACGTCCCCTTCGTGATCGAGAACGTGCCGTACACCGACGGCTTCGGCCGTGAGACGGTGAGCTTCGTGCGCACCTTCGACCTGCCCGGCGGGCCCCGCCGCTTCGACGCGCAGATGGTCCTCGGCCCCCGCGGCGACCGCGTCCTGGACTACCTCGGCACCCACCAGCACCTCGCCACCGACCTGCACTTCCACGCCGAACCCGACGGCTCGCTGCTCATCCGCTCCGGAACGCACCGGTTCCGGGAGGGCCCGGTGGACCTCCGCGTCCCCGACCTCGTCGGCGCCACCGCCGAGGTGCGCGAGTCCTACGACGACACCACCGGCCGCTTCCGCATCCGGGTGCGCGTGGTGAACCGGTACGTCGGGCCGCTCTTCGGCTACGAGGGCTCCTTCACCGCCTCGTACACCGACATCCGCACCTGCGGCGTACGGCCCGGACTGCGCCCGGTGCGGGAGGAGGCACGCGCATGAGCCCGGAGACCGCGAAGTCCCAGGAGACCAAGACCAGACTGCTGGAGGGCGCCCTGCGCACCCTCACCGAACAGGGCATCGCCAAGACATCGGCCCGTACGGTGGCCGCGGCGGCCGGCGTCAACCAGGCGCTGGTCTTCTACCACTTCGGATCCGTGGACGAACTGCTCGCCGCGGCCTGCCGCTACGGGGCGGAGAAGGCGGTGGCCCGCTACCGGGAGCGGCTCGCCGAGGTCGGCACGCTGTCCGAACTCCTGACCGTCGGCCGCGAGATCCACGAGCGCGAGCGGGCCGGGGGCCATGTCGCCCTGCTCGGCCAGCTGCTGGCCGGCGCCCCGACCCACCCGGGCCTGGGCCCGGCCACCGCCGCCGGGCTCGACCTGTGGATCACCGAGATCGAGCAGGTCCTCCGCCGCGTCCTGGCGGCGACACCGTTCGGCGAGTTCACCGACCCGGAGGGGCTGGCACGCGCGGTCGCCGCGTCCTTCGTCGGCATCGAGCTGTACGAAGGGGTGGACGAGGCCGGGGCCGGGGCGGCGCTGGACGCGCTGGAGCAGCTGGGCGCCCTGG
>NZ_JACBWZ010000037.1 GCF_013870595.1 Streptomyces sp. WELS2
GGACGGCACGGTCAAGGGCCGCCGCGACGGCGACGCCGCCTCATCGACCCGCTGCCCGAGATCGCCGCCCTGTGCGCCGCCCACGGCGCCCGGCTGCACATCGACGCGGCCTACGGCGGCGGCCTGC
Organism: Streptomyces sp. WELS2; assembly: GCF_013870595.1. Taxonomy (GTDB): domain Bacteria; phylum Actinomycetota; class Actinomycetes; order Streptomycetales; family Streptomycetaceae; genus Streptomyces. Next base: position 128 of record NZ_JACBWZ010000037.1, read on the forward strand.
TGTTCAGCGACCGGCACCGCCACCTGCTCACCGGGCTCGACACCGCCCACACCGTCACCCTCGACCTGCACAAACTCGGCTGGCAGCCGGCCGCCGCCGGACTGCTCGCCGTGGCCCGCCCGGACGAACTGGCCACCCTCCACCAGCGCGCGGACTACCTGAACGCCGCCGACGACACCGAGGCCGGACTCCCCGACCTGCTCGGCCGCTCCCCGCGCACCACCCGCCGCCCCGACATCCTGAAGATCGCCGTCACCCTCAGAACCCTGGGCCGTAACGGCCTCGGCGCCCTGGTCGACCAGGTCTGCGCCCGCGCCCGCGAGTTCGCCGGCCTCATCGCCGCGCACCCCCGCTTCGAGCTCTACGACCACCCCGTCATCAGCACCGTCCTGTTCCGCCCCGCCGAAGCCGCCGACGACACCGTGGCCGCCGTCCGCCGCCGGCTCCTGCACGAAGGCCGGGCGGTGCTCGGCCGCGCCCGTCCCGACGGCCGGCTCTGGCTCAAGGCCACCGTCCTCAACCCCCGAAGCCGGCCGGACGACCTGGCCCGCCTGCTCGAACTCGTCGAAGGAAGCATCCCCGGATGACCCACCCCCCACGCCACGAGCCGACCTCCCCCCGTGACCTGGTCGGCATCGGCATCGGCCCCTGCAACCTCTCCCTCGCCGCCCTCGCCCACCCGCTCGCCGAACTCGACGCCGTCTTCTACGAACAGCGCCCCGGCTTCGACTGGCACCCCGGGCTGCTCATCGAGGGCGCCACCATCCAGGTGCCGTTCCTCGCCGACCTCGTCACCCTCGCCGACCCCACCAGCCCCTGGAGCTTCCTCAGCTACCTCAGAAGCCACGAACGCCTCTTCCCCTTCTACTTCGCCGAGCGCTTCCACATCCAGCGCGCCGAGTACGACGCCTACTGCCGCTGGGTCGCCGGGCAACTGCCCGGACTGCGCTTCTGCCACCAGGTCGACGCCGTCCGCTGGAACCCCGAACGGGACGTCTTCGAGGTCGACTTCACCCAGCTCGGCACCGACGGCGAGGCCGAGGCCCTGGGCCGCACGCACACCCGCAACATCGTCCTCGGCATCGGCACCGCCCCCTACGTGCCCGACCCCCTCCAGCCCCTGGTCGACGCCCCCGGCGTGCCCGTCCTGCACGCCGCCGACTACCTCGGCCACCGCGACGCCGTCCTCACCGCCGGACACGTCACCGTCGTCGGCTCCGGACAGTCCGGCGCCGAGGTCTTCCTCGACCTGCTGCGGCACCGCCCGGCCGGCCGGGAACGGCTGCACTGGATCGGCCGCACCGAGGCGTTCGCCCCCATGGAGTACTCCAAGCTCGGCCTGGAACACTTCACCCCCGACTACACCCGCTACTTCCACGCCCTCGCCGAACCCGTCCGCGACCGGCTGCTCGCCGCCCAGTGGCAGCTGTACAAGGGCATCGACGCCGGCACCCTCGCCGCCATCCACGACGAGCTGTACCGGCGCACCCTCGGCGGCGGCTGGCCCGACGCCGTCCTCACCCCCGGCGTGCGCGTCCGCACCGCCGGCCGGATCGCCACCAGCAGCATCGAACTCCACCTGGAACACCTCCAGCAGGGCACCCGCTCCCGGCTCACCACCGACGCCGTCGTCCTCGCCACGGGCTACCGCGAACGCCCCCTCGGCCGGCTCCTCGCCGGACTCGACCCCTACATCCGCCGCGACAGCAGCGAACGCCCCCGCGTGGACGAGGAGTTCCGCCTCGTCCTCGACCCCTCCGTCACCGGCTCGGTCTACGTCCAGAACGCCGAACTGCACACCCACGGCGTCGGCGCCCCCGACCTCGGCCTCGCCGCCTGGCGCAGCGCCACCATCCTCAACTCCCTCACCGGGAAGGAGACCTACCCGCTGCCCACCCGGACCGCCTTCACCTCCTTCGGCCTGGAGGACCCGGCGGACCGGGTGCCCCAGGCCCGGCAGCCGGGGCGCCTCACCCCGCTGATCGACGGACCCTGACCGGCCCGGCCCCCGGACAGACCCGCCGAACCGGGACCGGCGGGCCGGAACAAGCCCCCGCGGCACGGCGTTGGTGCCGTTCATGACCACGACCTGGATCGCCGCCCACCGTTCCCCCGTCATCCGCCCCGACGAGTCCTTCCACATCTTCGAACCACGCGGCTTCGCCGACCAGACCCTCAGACAGTCCCTGCGCCTGGCCGGAGGCGGCGAGGCGATACGGATCACCCTCGGCAACCGCTACGGCAAAGAGCCCCTCGAGATCGGCGGAGCACACCTGGCCACCCGCACCACCGGCCACGGCATCGACCCCGCCACCGGCGTCACCCTCACCTTCGACGGCGCCCCGACCGCCAAGATCCCGGCCGGCGGGGAACTCGTCAGCGACCCCGTCGAACGGCCCGTCACCGCCGGGCAGGAACTCACGGTCACCCTCTATCTGCCCGGTGACACCGGCCCGACCTCCTACTCGCTGATGCCCTACGACATCGCCCACGCCGCCCCCGGCGACCAGCACACCGCCGAACGCCTGCGGGACGCCGAGGAGGTGCCCACCGGCCACTTCGGGATCGGCGCCGACGTCCGCGCCCCCGAGGGCACCCGGATCGCCGTCGCCTTCGGCGACTCCTGGATCGAGGGCGCCGCCACCACACCCGGCCTCGACAACAGCTTCCCGGCCCAGCTCAGCCGCCGCCTCACCCGCGGCTGGATCGTCCGCCAGGGCATCTCCGGCAACCGGCTGCTCACCGACGAGGTCGGCGAACACCTGCTCGCCCGTGTCGACCGCGACGTCCTCGCCGTGCCCGGCGTGAGCCACGTCCTGATCCACATCGGCCTCAACGACCTCGGCATCCCCGGCCAGCTCGCCTACCCGGAACCGGCCGCCGTCCCCACCGCCGCCGACCTCGTCGCCGGACTCACCACGCTCGCCGAACGCCTGCACGCCGCCGGCCTCACCGCCCTCGCCTCCACCATCGGCCCCTACCGGGGCACGGTCTACGAGGGCTACGACACCGAAGCCGGCCAGGCCGTACGGCGCGAGGTCAACGCCTGGCTGCGCGGCGGCACCCACCCCTTCGACGCGGTGGTGGACGTCGCCGCCGCCGTCGCCGACCCGGCCGGACCCGAGCGGATCCGACCGGAGTTCGACAGCGGCGACGGCCTGCACGTGAACGACGCCGGCGCCAAGGCGATCGCCGACGCCGTCGACCTGTCCCTGCTGGACCTGTAGAACGAGGGAGCCCTAGAACACCGGCGTGCCGCCCCGCACCAGCTTCCAGTCCACCGACGCGAAGTCCTTCGGGTCCAGCACCCCCTTCGCGGTCACCCACTCCGCGATCCGGGTGCGGATCTCCGTCGACTCCGACCACAGCTCCTTGGCGGAGGCGACGTGCGGGAAGGCACCCCCGCCGTTGGCACGGTAGTTGTTCACCGCGAGCACGAACTGCCGGTCGTCGTCCAGCGGGGCCCCGCCGAAGGTCAGGTTCCTGATCCGCGACCCGGCCGGCTGGGCGATGTCGATGTCGTACGACAGCCCCGACACGTAGTCGTAGTTGTAGTCCGGACGCCCGCCGGCGTTGGTCAGCTTCTCCACGTCGACCACGGCACCCGGGGCCGTCTGGACGTAGTACTCCGCCGAGTACTCCAGGTAGGCGCGCAGCTGGGCACCCGTCAGCAACTTGGCGACCAGCGTGTTGTCGTAGACGTACAGGCTCGACAGGTCCCGGATCGTCACATCGCCCGCTGGGATCTCGGAGGTCCGGGAGAACGGCGAGGCCTGGGCGAGCACCGGCAGCGAGGCGTACTCGGTGCCCGCGAGCGCCGCCTTCACCACGTCCTCCTGGACCTTGGTGATCAGGTCGATGATCGGGGCGTCCTTGTAGCGGGCCTCGACCGTGGTCAGGGTCTCGGTCGCGCGGCCGACGACCTGGTTGACGTAGGCGACGACCTTCTCGTGCTGGCCGGTGAGCAGCCTGGTGATCTCCGGGTCGTCGGCGACGGTCCGGGAGTCCCGCAGGGACGCGGAGACCGACTCCACCTCCCAGCGGCCCTTGCGGAACTCCAGCTCGATGTCGAAGAGGGTGAGCCGCTCCGCGTAGCACAGCGGCTCCGACAGCACGACCGTCTTGCCGGTCTGCTCGTTGACGACCTTCAGCTCCGGGATCTCCACGTGCGCGTGACCGACCAGGATCGCGTCGATACCCGGCACCTGGCGGGCCACGTTCGCCGCCGCGTTCTCCACGTACGGCACCTGGTCGCCGTAGGAGGAGGTGCCCGACGTGCCCGAGTGGGCCGAGACCACGACCACGTCCGCGCCCATCGACCTCAGCTTCGGCACCCACTTCGCGGCCTGCTCCTCCAGCCCCGGGAACGCCAGCTTGCCCTGGACGTAGGCCTTGTCCCAGATCGCGATGCCCGGGTTGGTCAGACCGAGGACGGCGACCTTGACCGGCTTGGCGCCGGGCACGTGGAAGGTCTTCATGAAGTACGGCGGGAAGGCCGGCCGCAGCGACTTGGCGTCCACCGCGTTCGCGCCGAGCAGCGGGAAGTCCAGCTGGTCCTCGAACTTCCGCAGCGTCTCGATGCCGTAGTTGAACTCGTGGTTGCCGAGCGCCGCGGCGTCGTACCCGATCGCGTTCATCGCCCGCGCCATCGGATGCACCGGGCCGCCCTTGGCGGTGATCGGGTCCACCTTGGCGTAGTAGTAGGTCAGCGGGGTGCCCTGGATGGTGTCACCGGCGTCCAGCAGCAGCGTGTTGCACCGGCCCTTCTCCGCGCGCACCTGGTTCACCAGGGTGGCGATCCGGGCGAGCCCCATCGCGTTGCCCGCCTTGTCGGAGTACTCCGCGTCCTTGAAGTAGTCCCAGTTGAAGACGTGACCGTGCAGGTCGGTGGTGCCCATCACGGTCAGCGCGTACCGCTTCACGGGGTGCCCGGGCTTTCCGGGCCGCTGGTCCTGCGCCGCCTCGGCCGCCGGGGCCGCCGCCGCGCCGGCGATCGCCACACCCGCTCCCGTGACGGCGGACTTCTTCAGGAACTTCCGGCGGTTCAACGGCATTTCTCGGTCTCCTCGACGATGTGGACAACGCGCGTAGATTCTGACCTGGGCATGACCTACGGCAACAGGTCCGCAAGGTTGCGATCTGGTGACCCGTTGCCCGCGAGACCCCGCTCGTCAACCGGCCAGGCCGCACCGCATCCGCTCATCGGAGCAGCTGTCCGCACACTTCAACACTTGTCAAAAGCCCTTCGCCCAAAGGCCGTTGAGTAGTCATGCGGCGCCAATTCTCTACCCGCCGGTAAGCCATAGGCTCGACCCATGCGCCGAGCAAAGATCGTCTGCACACTGGGGCCCGCCACCGACTCCTACGACCGGATCAAGGCACTGGTCGAGGCCGGAATGGACGTCGCCCGGTTCAACCTCAGCCACGGCACGCACGCCGAGCACGAGGAGCGCTACCGGCGAGTGCGCAAAGCGGCCGACGAGACCGGCCGCAGCGTCGGAATCCTCGCCGACCTTCAAGGCCCGAAGATCCGGCTCGGCCGCTTCGCCGAAGGACCGGTACTCCTTGAACGCGGCGACACCTTCACCATCACCGTCGAGGACGGCGTCGAGGGCGACCGCCACCGGTGCGGCACCACCTACGCCGGCCTCGCCGCCGACGTCACCCCCGGCGAACGCGTCCTCGTGGACGACGGCAAGGTGTGCCTGGAGGTCACCGGGGTCGACGGCCCCCGTGTGCACACCCGGGTGGCCGAGGGCGGTGTCGTCTCCGACCACAAGGGACTGAACCTCCCCGGCGTGGCCGTCTCCGTCCCCGCCCTGTCCGAGAAGGACGAGGACGACCTGCGCTGGGCGCTGCGCACCGGCTTCGACCTGGTCGCCCTCTCCTTCGTCCGCAGCGGCGACGACGCCGTGGACGTGCACCGGATCATGGCCGAGGAGGGCCGCCGCCTCCCGCTCATCGCCAAGATCGAGAAACCGCAGGCGGTACGGAACCTCGAGGGCATCGTGGCCGCCTTCGACGGGCTCATGGTCGCGCGCGGCGACCTCGGTGTGGAGATGCCGCTGGAGCAGGTGCCGATCGTCCAGAAGCGCGCCGTCGCGCTCGCCCGGCGCAACGCCAAGCCGGTGATCGTCGCCACCCAGATGCTGGACTCCATGATCGAGAACTCCCGGCCCACCCGTGCCGAGGCCTCCGACGTCGCCAACGCGGTCCTGGACGGTACGGACGCGGTGATGCTCTCCGGCGAGACCAGCGTCGGCAAGTACCCGGTCGAGACCGTGCGCACCATGGCGAAGATCGTCGCGGCGGCCGAGGAGGACATGCTGGCCAAGGGGCTGCCGCCGCTGACCGAACGGAACAAGCCGCGCACCCAGGGCGGCGCGGTCGCCCGGGCCGCCGCCGACATGGGCGACTTCCTCGGCGCGAGGTTCCTGGTCGCGTTCACCCAGTCCGGGGACACCGCCCGCCGGCTCTCCCGCTACCGCTCGCCGATCCCGCTGCTCGCCTTCACCCCCGAACCGGCCACCCGCTCCCAGCTCAGCCTCACCTGGGGCACCGAGACCTACCTCGGCCCGCACGTGGACTCCACGGACGCCATGGTCGACCAGGTCGACGAACTGCTCCTCAAGTACGGCCGCTGCCGGAGGGGCGACATGGTGGTGATCACCGCGGGCTCCCCGCCCGGGGTCTCCGGCTCCACCAACATGGTCCGGGTCCACCACATCGGCGAGGACGACAGCCCGAAGTGACACCCGGTGTTCGTGACGACACACGACAGAAAGCGGAGGCTCACGACACGTGAGCCTCCGCTTCGAGTAGTGCCGGGTGCGGGACTCGAACCCGCAAGCCCTCTCAGGCAGAGGTTTTTGAGACCTCCGTGTATACCGTTCCACCAACCCGGCGGGCACTGCGCAGAGTGTACCGGGTCATCGAGGGCCGCCGCTGCTAGGTAGGCTCTTGAGAAGCAGTACCTGCCTGCCCTGGACCAAGGAGCCTCAGTGACCGCCCCCGAGTCGCCCCAGCCCGTAGACGTGCCCGACGACGACAAGTCGCACGTACCTCCGCTGACGACCCGCGTCGTCATCGCCGAGGACGAGGCCCTGATCCGGCTCGACCTGAAGGAGATGCTCGAGGAGGAGGGGTACACCGTCGTGGGCGAGGCCGGAGACGGTGAGCAGGCCGTCGAGCTGGCCCGCGAGCACAGGCCGGACCTGGTCATCCTGGACGTGAAGATGCCCAAGCTCGACGGCATCTCCGCGGCCGAGAAGATCGCCGAGGAGTCCATCGCGCCCGTCCTGATGCTCACCGCCTTCTCCCAGCGCGACCTGGTGGAGCGCGCCCGGGACGCCGGTGCCATGGCCTACCTGGTCAAGCCCTTCAGCAAGAGCGACGTCGTGCCGGCGATCGAGATGGCCGTCTCCCGGTTCGCCGAGCTGAGGGAGCTGGAGAAGGAGGTCGCCGACCTCAGCCAGCGGCTGGAGACCCGCAAGCTGGTCGACCGGGCGAAGTCCATCCTCCAGACCGAGTACGGCCTGACCGAGCCCGCCGCCTTCCGCTGGATCCAGAAGACCTCCATGGACCGCCGCATGTCGATGCAGCAGGTCGCCGAGGCGGTCATCGCGGACAACGAGGAGAAGAAGGCGGCCAAGAAGGGCTGAGCAGCAGCGCGTGACGAGGCCCGCGCCCCGGGAAGGGCGCGGGCCTCGCGTCGTGTCCGCGGGGCTCAGTCCTCGCCCAGGTACGCCTTGCGCACCGACTCGTCGTGCAGCAGGTCCTGCCCGGTGCCGGACAGCACGATCGAGCCGACCTCCATGACGTGCCCCTGGTCGGCGAGCGAGAGCGCCGCCTGGGCGTTCTGCTCGACCAGCAGGATCGTGGTGCCCCGCGCCTTCAGCTCGGCGATCGTCGCCATGATCTTCTGCATCATGATCGGCGACAGACCCATCGACGGTTCGTCCAGCATCAGCAGCTTCGGCTGGGACATCAGGGCGCGCCCCATCGCCAGCATCTGCTGTTCACCGCCGGAGAGGGTGCCGGCCGCCTGCTTGCGCCGCTCGCCCAGGATCGGGAAGAGATCGTAGGCGCGCTGGACGTCCTTCGCGATGCCCGCCTTGTCCTTGCGGAGGAAGGCGCCGAGCTGGAGGTTCTCGGCGATGGTCAGGCGCGGGAAGATGTGCCGGCCCTCGGGGGAGTGGGCGAGCCCGAGCGCCACGATCTTGTGCGCCGGGACGCCGTTCAGCGGTCTGCCGTCGAAGACGATCTTCCCCGAGCCGGGCTTCAGCAGGCCCGAGAGGGTCCGCAGGGTGGTCGTCTTGCCGGCGCCGTTGGTTCCGATGAGGGTGACGACCTGGCCGGCCTCGACGCTGAACGAGATGCCCTTGACGGCCTCGATCTTGCCGTAGGCGACCCTGAGGTCCTCGACCTCCAGCAGTGCGGTCACTGGGGCTCTCCCTTGAGGGTGCTGGTGCTCTCCGCGGCGGCGGACCCGGTGTCCGAGCCGGCCACGGCCTCGGCGGCCTCCACCTCCGCGGCCTCTGCCTCGCCCGGGTCGCCCTCGAAGGGCTCGCCCAGATAGGCGGCGACGACACGTTCGTCGGCCTGGACGACGTCGGAGCTGCCCTCGACCAGCTTCCGGCCCTGGACGAGGACGGCGACGCGGTCGCAGAGGTTGAAGATGAAGCGCATGTCGTGCTCGATGACGAGCACGGCGATGCCCTTGTCCCGGATGGCGAAGACCAGTTCCTCGGCGGCCCTGGTCTCCTGCGGGTTCATGCCGGCCGTCGGCTCGTCCAGCAGCAGCAGGCCCGGCTCGCTGGCCAGGGCCCGCGCGATCTCCAGCCGGCGCTGTTCGCCGTAGGGCAGGTTGCGCGCCAGGTGGTCGCGTTTGTGGGCGAGGCCGACGAACTCCAGGAGTTCCATCGAGCGTTCCTCGCTCGCCTGTTCGGCCTTGCGGAAGCCGGGTCCGCGCAGCAGGGCGGACCACAGGCCCTCCTTGGTGCGGGTGTGCCGGCCGACCAGGACGTTCTCCAGAACGGTCATGTTCGCGAAGAGCCTGATGTTCTGGAAGGTGCGTGCGATGCCCGCCTTCGTCACCAGATGAGGCTTGGGGGGCAGCACCGTGCCCCGGTAGGAGACGGTGCCCTCGGTGGGGACGTACAGGCCGGTGAGGCAGTTGAAGAAGGTCGTCTTCCCGGCGCCGTTGGGCCCGATCAGGCCCACGATCTCGCCGCTGCCCACGGTGAGGTCGACCTCGCGCACGGCGGTCAGGCCGCCGAACCGCATGGTGACTCCCCGGGCCTGGAGGACCGTGCCGGTGGCTGTGGTGGTCACGGGGTCACGCACCTGCCTTGGTGACGCCGACGGTGCTGTCGGGCAGCTCGGGTGAGTCGGGTATGTCCAGCTGGCCGGTCGCGTGGAACTCCAGCTGGCGGCGCCGGTTGGCGATGAGTCCCTCGGGGCGGAAGCGCATCAGGACGACGAGCGCGAGACCGAAGGCCAGCAGCTCGTACTGCTGGAGGAAGGTGAGCTTCTCCGGCAGGAGATAGAGCAGGGCCGCGCCGATGAGCGGTCCGCTCACGGTGCCCATGCCGCCGAGGACGACCGCGGCCAGCAGGAACGCGGAGTTGGGCGGTGTGGAGCCGGCGAACTGGTACGGGGTGGGTACGACGTTGTAGGTGACGTGCGCGCTGACGGTTCCGGCCAGGCCGGCCAGGGAGGCGCCGAGCGCGAACGCGACGAGCTTGACGCGGAAGCCGTTGACGCCCATGGCGACGGCGGCCGTCTCGTCCTCGCGGATCGCGATCCAGGCCCGGCCGATGCGCGAGTTGGCGGCCCGGGTGAAGACGAGCACCACCAGCGCCGTGATGAGCAGCATCAGGAAGAAGTAGTTGGCGAACCGGCCCAGGGTGGCCCCCGCGACGGTGTGCTGGTCGCCGAAGTCGAACCCGAGGATCCGCAGGTCGGGGATGGACGGGATGCCGTCGGGGCCGTTGGTGATGTCGGGTCCCGAGGTGCCGTCCATGTTGTTGACCGCGATGCGGAAGATCTCACCGAAGCCGATGGTGACGATGGCGAGGTAGTCACCGCGCAGGCGCAGCGTCGGCGCGCCGATGAGCACACCGAAGACCAGCGAGGCCGCCATGCCCACCAGGGCGGCGGCCCAGAACGGGAACTGGGTGCCGGCGAAGCGGGAGTACTCGGAGCCGGACACCAGGGCCGCGGCGTAGGCGCCGACACCGAGGAAGGCGACGTACCCCAGGTCGAGGAGGCCGGTGAGGCCGACCACGATGTTCAGGCCGAGGGCGACGGTGCCGAAGATGAGGATGTTCACGCCCAGGTTGGCGTTGTGGTCGTCGCTCTGGGTGAAGGGGAAGATCGCGGCGGCGACGAAGGCGGCCGTGGTGGCGAAGCCCTTGTGCTGTGCGCACAGGGCGGAGAACCGGTCGAGCAGTCCGGCGTGCGTGAGCGCCCAGGCCGCGAAGAGGACGAGGAGGCCGAACCCGATGAAGGTCTCGCTCTCGTCCGGGCTGATGCCGATGCCGTAGGTGAAGGCGAGGAGGCCGAGGGCGATGCCGGCGATGACGACCGCGTACGGGGTCCAGCCGGCCAGCGGCCGGGCGGGGGCGGGCCGCTCCGGCTTGGTGAAGTAGTCCCGTGCGCCGCTGCCCGGCCGGGGCAGGGCGAGCGCGCCGAGCACCGGGAGCGCCGAGGCGACGACGGCGACGTAGCCGCCCGGGTCCAGGTTGACCAGGCCGCCGAGGTCGACGGCGATGGCGAGGGCGGTGTACCAGCAGACCGCGAACCCGGAGAGCGCGATGAACAGGAGGGGCGTCGTGGCGCCCGCGGGGTTGAGCCAGCGCAGGCCGCGCACGTTCCACAGGGTGAGCGAGAACAGCAGGGTGAGCAGACCGGCGACGAGGGCGATCACCTGGAGCCCCGCGGGGTAGCCGTATACGGTCAGGTCGCCGGGGAAGTCGGGCGTCCAGGTCCACGACATGAACGTGCTGGCGATGGTCGCGACGGCACCGGCGGCGATGAGGAGCCGGGCGGCGGAGCGGGGGAGCGGGATCGGCGGGGTGGTGTGGGTGGTGTCGGCCATGGGGATCACGCCCTGTCCGCGACGCGCTCGCCGAGCAGGCCCTGGGGCCGCAGCAGCAGGACCAGGATGAGCAGCACGAACGCCCAGACGGAGGCCCAGCCTTGACCGCCGAGCTGTTCCATACCGGGGATGTTGGCGATGTACGCGGTGGCCATCGCCTCGGCCAGGCCGAGGACGAGCCCGCCGAGCATGGCGCCGTAGACGTTCCCGATGCCGCCGAGGACGGCCGCGGTGAAGGCGTGCAGTCCGGCCTGGAAGCCCATGTCGTACTGGACGGAGCCGTACTTGAGGCCGAAGGCGACACCCGCGATGCCCGCGAACACACCGCCGATGGCGAACGCGGTGGCGATCATGCGGTTGGTGTCGATGCCCATGAGCCGCGCGGTGTCCGGGTCCTGCGCGGTGGCCTGCATCGCGCGTCCGGTGCGGGACGCGCGGACGAACAGCGCGAGCGCCGCCATGCAGAGGGGCGCGACGATGACGAGGAAGACGTCGCCGCTCTGGATGCGGACGGAACCGAGGTGGTACGGGCCGAAGGGCAGCTGCGGGAAGACGCGCGCGGACTTGGCGTCGGGGTACCAGTTGAAGACGGCCTGCTGAAGGGCGAGGGAGAGACCGATGGCGGTGATGAGGGGTGCGAGGACCGGTGCTCCTCGCAGCGGCCGGTAGGCGAACCGCTCCGCGCCCAGGGCGAAGAGGGTGGCGACGAGGACGCCGCCGAGCAGCATGGCGGGCAGCGCGATCCACATGGACGTGCCGTCCGGAAGGTACAGGTAGACCGTGAGCGCGCCGAAGCCGCCGGTCATGAATATCTCGCCGTGGGCGAAGTTGATGAGCTGGACGATGCCGTACACCATCGTGTAGCCGATGGCGATCAGCCCGTACATCGAGCCCAGGAACAGCCCGTTGGCCAGCTGTTGCGGCAGCGTGTTCACCGCGTGGCCTCCATGGATGGGAGCATGAACGGGATAGGGGCGGGGCCGCGCGGTGGAGATCGTCGTGCCCGCGCGGCCCCGGAGTGTGCCGGGTACCCGAGTGATCAGGAGTTCGGGTCGTAGGTACCGCTCTTGACGGGCTCCCACTTGCCGCTCTTGACCTGGTAGACGGTCAGCTGCTTGTTGGTGGTGTCGCCGTACTGGTCGAAGGAGATGTGGCCGGAGACTCCGTCGAAGTCGGAGTTCTGGACGGCGTCCACGATCTGCCGGCGGGCGTCGGAGGGTATCTTGCCGTCCTTGACGACCTTCTGGACGGCCTTGATGATCGCGGCCGCGGCGTCGTAGGCGTAGCCGCCGTAGGTGCCGTAGTCGCCGGGGTACTTCTTGTCCTTGTAGGTGGCGATGAAGTCCTTGGCGGCGGGCAGCGTGGTGACGGGCACGCCGACGGAGGTGACGAGGTCGCCCTCGGCGGAGGCGCCGGCGGTCTTGATGTAGGTGTCGGAGAACATGCCGTCGCCGCCGAACAGCGGGATCCTGGCGCCGGCGGCCTTGAGCTGCTTGGTGAGGATCTGCGACTCGTCGTACTGGCCGCCGTAGTAGAGGAGGTCGGCACCCGAGTTCTTGACCTTGGTGACCAGGGTCGCGAAGTCCTTGTCGCCGGTGTTGACGTGGTCGGTGCCGACGACCTTGCCGCCCGCCTTGGTGAAGTTGGCGGTGAACAGTCTGGCGAGGCCGGCGCCGTAGGTCTGCTTGTCGTCGACGACGTAGACCTTGCGCTTCTTCAGCGTCTTGTAGGTGTAGTCGGCCGCGAACCCGCCCTGGAGGGCGTCGGTGGTGGCGGTGCGGAAGTACGTCTTGTACGGCCGCTTCTTGCTTGTCTGCCAGTTCTTGCCCTGGGTCAGCTCCGGGGCGGTGTTGGACGGGGAGATCTGGACCAGGCCGGCCGTGGCGAAGACCTGCTGCATGGAGGTCGCCACACCCGAGTTGAGGGGGCCGATGACGCCGAGCACGTTCTTGTCGGAGACCAGGGAGGTGGCGTTCTGCTGGCCGTTGGCCGGGATCGCCTTGTCGTCCAGCGCCTTCACCTCGAAGGTGACCCCGGGCACGGTCTTGTTCTTGTTGGCGTCGTCGACGGCGATCTGGACACCGTACTGGATGCCCAGGCCGGTGGCTGAGTTCTGGCCGGTCAACGGGGCGTCCACGCCGATCACGACGGTCGTCTCCCCGCTGCTGCCTCCCTTGCTGTCGCGCGAACCGCAGGCCGTGAGCGTGAGTGCTCCGGCGGTGAGGAGCGAGGTGACGATCGTCAGAGAACGCTGTCGCACATTCAGTCCTTTCCGTAGCGGGACGTCCCCTGATCGGACGGTGTGGACCCCGCATCGGTACCGAACCCTCGGTTGGAGCCGGTGACTGGCGGCGACTCTAGGGCTGGGGTGTGCGTTCGGTCACCGCAGCCGGTGGGCTTGTGACTTTCTTGTTATGACATGAAGGGGTTCATTGGCCATAAGGGCTATTACCACTCCTTCGGAAGGCATTGCTCCGCAAGACTCAAGGGAAGGTTCGATCGCCCGCATGCTGAGACGGTGCACTTCGGTCCGGGTGCTGTCGTGCCCACACCCGGGATCGCACAAGGGCTTGGGCAATGTGTTCGCCCGGGGTCTCGCATATTGCAGGCGAGTTACGCAGCGTCACATCCGTGGATCCTGCGGCCGAAGTGCCTCACTGGGCGGGGGCGTGCCACCGGGAGCAGCTTTTACCTGCTCGTAACAAACCACCTGGTGTGGCCGCTGCCATCCGTGTATAAGAATGTGGTCGCCGAACACGCTGGTGCTGATCACGCTTGTTCGGAGCCACAACGGAGTGGCGGGGGGACTCCCGTTGTGTATACGACACCTATTTCTTCGGGCATTGCTTCGTTCTGTGCCCGACACTTCGCCGGCAGCGTACGGCCGTCCTCCCGCAACAGCCCATTGAGAAAGGACTGTGCCGTGAGTGATCGCCTTCTGGAACTGATCGGCAATGTCGTGGCCGATATCAACGAGCGACGGGACGAGAAGATCCCGACCGACGATCTGCTGAACGTCAGCCTGTACGGCGACTCCGGCGTGTTCGACTCGATGCACCTGGTCAACTTCCTGACCCTGGTCGAGGAGGCGATCGAGGACGAGTACGACGTCGAGGTCTCGCTGACCTCGGAGAAGGCTGTGTCGAGGCGGATCAGCCCGTTCAGCGGGGTCGGGAGGCTGATCGAGTTCATAGAGGAGGAGATGGCGCTGGCCGGTGCCGAGACCGGCCGCGGAAGCGCCGCCTGAGACAGCCGCCGACACGGCGGGGGAGGAGTGTCTCGTGCCGGTCACGGTACGAAAAGCGGTGGCGGATGATCTGCATCAGGTCTACCCATTGCTCAGGGACTCGACGCTGAATTCGTCGTGGATTCCCTTCGAGACGCGGAAGCGGATGTTCCAGCCCCAGTGGGGCGGTAACGAGGGCTATTACGGCTACGTCATGGAGGATGGCGACGAGGTTGTCGGTTTCCTCGGCACCCTCTTCACCGAACGGGACGTACAGGGACGGCGGCACAAATTCTGCGAGATCCACAGCTGGTTCGTGAAGGATCAGTACCGGAACGAGAGCATGAAGCTCTTCCTTCCGGTGATGTCCATCCGGAAGGCTACCCTCCTCAATTACACGCCCACCCGGACCGTCTACGACATCAGTAAAAAGTTCGGCTGGGAGGATCTGGAGACGCAGATCCTGCAGTTCCTTCCGGTGCCGACCCTGCGTACCTTGGGCGCCGGTTACCGGATCGAAGCCCGTAAGCAGGTGATCGTCCAGCATCTGGACGAGGCCGACCGGAAAATCTTCCTCGACCACGAGAACCTCGACTGCCGGCACTACCTGATCACCAGGCGCGGCAGCACCGAATACCTCTACGTCATCGTGAAGAAGCTCCGGCTGCACAAGTGGATTCCGTTCGGCCGGATCCTCTACGCCAGCAACAAGCCGATGCTGCTGGACGCCATCGACGGGCTGCGGATGCGGCTGTGCCGGCGCCTCGGGCTGGCCTTCGTCGTCATCGACCACGGGGAGCTGGCGGATCTCCTGCACCAGAGGGGGACCCCGGCCTTCACCCGCGTCGTCAAGCGCGAGGTGCCCTCGCAGTACAAGTCGAGGGACCTGAAGGCGGAGGACATCGGTCCGGCGCTGTACACCCTGCCCCTGCTCATCGGATACCGGCTGCACTGACAGATGATCATTCTGATTACCGGTACCCGCACCGGTGTGGGCAAGGCCCTTGCCGAACACTTCCTCGACCAGGGACACCAGGTCGTCGGCTGCAGCCGCAGACCCGCCGCCCTGGACCGTCCGGGCTACCGCCACCACGCGACCGATCTCACCGACCAGCGAGCGGTGAAGGCCATGTTCCGTGAGATACGGCGGGAGTTCGGCCATCTGGACGCCCTGGTGAACAACGCCGGCACGTCGAACATGAACCACTTCATGATGACGCCGGAGAAGGTCGCCCGGGACATCTTCGACCTCAACTTCTTCGCGGTGCTCAACTGCTGCAGGGAGGGGGCGAAGCTGCTCCAGAAGAGTCCCGAAGGGTCGTCGGCGATCCTCAACGTCTCCACCGTCGCGGTGCCCTGGGCGCTGGACGGCCAGCTGGTCTACTCGGCCAGCAAGGCCGCGGTGGAGCAGCTGACCCGGGTCATGAGCAAGGAGCTGTCCGGCTTCGGCATCCGGGTCAACGGCCTCGGCCTGCCTCCGGTGCGGACCGTGCTCACCCGGACGCTCCCCGAAGGGATGGTCGACTCCCTGATCGAACGGCAGGCGATCAAACGCATGTGCACGATGGCGGACATCGTCGGGCCCGTCGAGTTCCTGATCTCCCAGCGATCGGGGTTCGTCACCGGCGAGACGCTCTTCCTGGGCGGAGTCAACTGATGCGTACTCAACTGATGGACAAGCTCGAACACTTCGGTGACCGGCCGGCGGTGATCCACCGGGGTGTCACGCACTCCTACCGTGACCTGGCCGGTGAGATCCGGCGCGTGGAGGAGCGACTGGCCGCGGACGGGGTGCGGCCGCACGACGTCGTCGTGCTCAACGCGGACTTCTCCTTCCGCTCCATCGCCGCGCTCCTCGCGCTCTACCGCAACCGGAACATCGTGGTGCCGGTGGTGACCTTCACCGAGACGACCCTCGCCACGGTCACCGAGTCCTGTCATCCCCGGCACCTGCTCAAGCCCGACGGCGACGACGGTCGCGGCGGCCTCACCATCGAGGCCATGAGCGGCAGCGCGGACGGCGCCGCCGACGCCTACCGGCCCCTCGTGGAGGCCCAAGCGGCGGGCCTGGTCCTGCTGAGCAGCGGCAGCACCGGTGCCCCCAAGGCGATCCTGCACAACCTCGACTCCCTGGTGGAGGAGAAGGTCGGCACCGGCACCCGGGTGGGGGCCAAGGCGCCGAACATCCTGATGTTCCTCCTCTTCGACCACATCGGCGGCATCAACTCGCTGCTCGGCGTGGTGAAGGTGGGCGGCACCGCCGTGGTGCCCGAGCGGCGTACGCCGGACGAGATCTGCTCCCTGGTCGAGACGTACGGCATCCGGCTGCTGCCCACGAGCCCCACGTTCCTGAACCTCGTCCTCATCGGCGGCTACCACGAGAAGTTCGATCTCGGCAGCCTGCGACTGATCACCTACGGCACCGAACCCATGCCCGAGGAGCTGCTCCGGCGCGTCCACACGGCGCTCCCGCGCGTCAGGCTGCTCCAGACCTTCGGCACCAGCGAGACGGGCATCTCGACCACCACCAGCGAGTCGTCCAGCAGCACGTACTTCAAGATCTCCGACGAGAACGTGAGCTACCGCATCGTCGACGGAGAGCTCCAGCTCAAGAGCAGGACGCAGTTCATGGGGTACCTCAACTACCCCAGTGACTCGCTCACCGAGGACGGCTGGTTCCGCACCGGCGACCTGGTCGAGGAGAACGCGGACGGCTACCTCAAGGTCAGGGGCCGCGCCAAGGAGATCATCAACGTCGGCGGCGAGAAGGTCCTCCCGCTGGAGCTGGAGTCCCTGCTGCTGGGCAGCCCGCTGATCGACGACTGCGTGGTGTACGGCAGGCCCAACTCCATCACCGGGCAGTCGGTCTGCGTCGACATCAAGCCCAGCGGACCGCTCAGCCGGGCCGAGGCGCGCAAGCACGTCCACGCGTTCCTCGACGGCAAGGTCGAGCCGTTCAAGATCCCCACCAAGGTGCAGGTGGTCGAGGAACTCTCCGTCTCCGAGCGGTTCAAGAAGCGGAGGATCCTGCCATGAAGGACCTCGTCCTCATCGGCGCCGGCAAGTTCGCCCTGGAGGTCGCCCGGTACGTCGAGGACGTCACCGCCGCCGGCCCCCGGACGGGCTACCGCATCCGGCGGTACCTGTCGGTGGACGGCGACCCGGTCCACGCGCCGGCCGAACTCACCCGTCCGCTGGCGGACTTCGAGCCCGCGCCCGGCACTCACGTGGTGGTGGCCCTGTCGGACGTCGTCCAGCGCCGGCAGGTGATCGACGACTTCGTGGTCAAGCACGGCCTGGTGGCCGACAACATCGTCCACCCCTCCTCCCGCGTCGACCCCGCGGCGCTGCGCGGCACGGGCAACATCATCGGCCCGGACAACTACGTGGGCGTGAACACGACGTTCGGCGACTTCAACGTCGTCAACTACCGCAGCACCTTCGGGCATCACTCCCGGGTCGGGTCGAACAACTTCGTCGCACCCAACTTCCACTGCGGCAACAGCGTCGAGATCGGCGACGACAACTTCTTCGGGCTCAGCTGCACCGTCGCACCGGGTGTGGAGATCGGCGGCGACTGCCGCTTCCAGGCCGGGCTCAGCCTCTTCGAGAACGCCGCGAGCGGGTTCTCCTACATCGCGCCGAACCGCATCAAGTCCATCAAGTCCCTCTGAAAGACCCGAGGAGAGCAGTAGTGAAGCGAGCGAAGGTTTCCATCATCGGCGCGGGCCCCGCCGGCTGCGTCGCCGCCCTGACCCTGCAGAAGCTCGGCCATGACGTAGAGGTCTTCGAGCGCGACCACTTCCCGCGCTACCGTGTCGGCGAATCGTTTCTGCCCGGCACCCTGTCGATCCTCAACCGGCTCGGCCTGCAGGAGAAGATCGACGCTGCGGGCTTCGTGAAGAAGCCGTCGGCCACCTTCCTGTGGGGTCAGGACCAGGCGCCGTGGACGTTCTCGTTCAGCACGCCCCGTACCTCTCCCTGGGTCTTCGACCACGCCATCCAGGTCAAGCGCGAGGAGTTCGACCAGCTCCTGGTGGACGAGGTCCGTGAGCGCGGCATCACCGTCAACGAGGGCACCCCGGTCACGAACGTGGACATCTCCGCGCCGGACTCCGTCACCCTCACCGTGCGCCAGGGCGAGGAGTCCCGCACGGTCACCAGTGACTTCGTGATCGACGCGGGCGGCGCGAGCAGTCCGCTGGCCCGGCAGCTGAAGGTCCGGCGCTACGACGAGTTCTACAAGAACTTCGCGATCTGGTCGTACTTCAAAATGGCCGACCCGTTCACCGGCGACCTGAAGGGCACCACGTACTCGATCACCTTCGAGGACGGCTGGGTGTGGATGATCCCGGTCAAGGACGACCTGTACAGCGTCGGCCTGGTCGTGGACCGGTCCAAGGCGGCCGAGGTCAAGGAGCTGGGCCGGGACCGCTTCTACCGGGAGACCCTGGCCAAGGCCCGGCGGGCCACGGACATCCTGGGCGACGCCGAGATGGTGGACGAGGTGCGCATCGTCCACGACTGGTCGTACGAGTCCGAACTCTTCTCCCGCGACCGGTTCTTCCTCTGCGGTGACGCCGCCTGCTTCACCGACCCGCTGTTCTCCCAGGGAGTCCACCTCGCCAGCCAGTCCGCCGTCTCGGCCGCCGCCGCGATCGACCGGATCACGCAGCACGAGGGCGAACTCGAAGAGGTGCACGCCTGGTACAACCGCACCTACCGCGAGACCTACGAGCAGTACCACGAGTTCCTCGCCTCCTTCTACACCTTCGCCTCCTTCACCGAGCCGGAGTCCGAGTTCTGGACCAAGCGCCGGATCAGCGAGGCCGACGACGACCGGCTGAGCCGCAAGGCCTGGTTCGACCGTCTGGTGGCGATCGACCACGCGAACGACGACTGGTCCGTGGCCGACTTCCGGGACCGCGCCTCCACGATGATCGCCATCGGCCGGCACCAGCGTCAGGAACTGAGCGACGAGTTCTCCGACAACGAGCTGAACGCCGCCCGGGTCCGCTGGATCAGCCGGCTCACCAAGCAGCTCAACAGCATCAAGCGGCTGCAGTGGAACGGCACCGAGGTCCGGCTGAAGCCCTACTACAAGGTCGAGCCGACCAGCTTCCGGCTCGAGCCCAAGCAGGTGCTGGCCAACGAGCAGGGCCTGGACATGGTCAAGTGGCCACTGGAGGAGTCCCACCGTGAGGTCTTCGAGGCAGTGCTGAAGGAGACCGTCTCCTACAAGGACGTCATCCTGCAGCTCGGTGACCTCGACCGGAAGGATCTGGGCTCGCAGATCGTCATCCGGCTGATGGAGGCGGGGCTGCTCTCCGGGTTCGACAAGAACGACGAGCCCGTCTTCATCCAGGACCGCCTGCGCTTCGACGGCGTGGGCGTCGAGTACGAGGTGTGATCATGACACAGCAGCCGACATACGTGTTCCTCGCGGGGATCGGCAACTCCGGGCCCGACCACTGGCAGCGCCAGTGGTACGAACGGGAGGCCGGGAACAGCGTGTGGGTGGAGCACGACTCCTGGGACCGCCCCGTCCGCGACGCGTGGGTGAAGGACCTGACCGACACGCTCGCCACGGTGTCCGGCCCCAAGGTGTTCATCGCCCACAGCCTCGGCTGCACCCTGCTCGGCGAGTGGGCCCGCGACCAGGCCGGCCGGCTCGAGGAGGTGGCCGGCGCGTTCCTCGTCGCCGCCCCCGACCCCGGCGGGGAGAACTTCCCCGCCGACGCGGAGGGCTTCACGGCCGCCGCGTACGAGGCCGCACTCCCGTTCCCGGCCGTCGTGGTCACCAGCGAGGACGACCCGTACGGCACCGTCGAGCACGCCACCGAGGTCGCCGGGCGACTGACCGCGAACCTGGTGAACGTCGGGGCCAAGGGGCACATCAACGCCGCGTCGGGCCTCGGCGACTGGGCCGAGGGGTGGGACCTGTTCCGCCGGCACTTCACGGCCGGCTGAGCGCAGCGCACACGCCGGGACCCGCGTGA
>NZ_JACBWZ010000370.1 GCF_013870595.1 Streptomyces sp. WELS2
ACGCTGCTGGTGAGCGCGGGGCTGTTGCTGCTGGGCGCGGTGCTGGCACTGCGGCTGCCGCGGGTCATGCAGTGCGGTGAGGAACCGGACGGCGCGGAGGTGGAACTGCCGGCCCCCCGGGAGGCGGAGCCGTCCGCCGCCCCGCCACGGGTCACCGCCTGACCCCGGCTCCACCCGGGCGAACGGAGACCGTGCCGGTCCGCTCGGACGCGGGACACCGTGCCGGTCCGCTCTGGACGTGCGGGACGCTCCGCCGTAACGTCGGCCGGAGAGCCGCAACTAGCGCTGCTAGTTTTGTCGCGTTTCCGTCCGGAGGGTGTCCCATGTCCGCGTCCGCGAAGCTGCCGCCGTTCGATGCCGCCGACCCGCTCGGCATCGACGATCTGCTGGAACCGGAGGACCTGGCGATCCGGGACACGGTCCGCGGCTGGGCGGCCGACCGTGTCCTGCCGTACGTCGCCGACTGGTACGAGAAGGGCGAGCTGCCCGGCATCCGGGACCTCGCCCGAGAACTGGGCGCGCTGGGCGCGCTCGGCATGTCGCTCACCGGGTACGGCTGCGCGGGCGCGAGCGCCGTGCAGTACGGCCTGGCCTGCCTGGAGCTGGAGGCGGCCGACTCGGGCATCCGGTCGCTGGTCTCCGTGCAGGGTTCGCTGGCGATGTACGCCATCCACCGGTTCGGCAGCGAGGAGCAGAAGCAGCGGTGGCTGCCGGGCATGGCGGCCGGCGAGGTGATCGGCTGCTTCGGGCTGACCGAGCCCGACCACGGCTCCGACCCCGCCTCGATGCGCACCCACGCCAAGCGCGACGGCGACGACTGGGTCCTCAGCGGCCGCAAGATGTGGATCACCAACGGCTCGGTGGCCGGTGTGGCCGTGGTCTGGGCGCAGACCGAGGAGGGCGTCCGCGGCTTCGTCGTGCCCACCGACAGCCCCGGCTTCTCGGCGCCGGAGATCAAGCACAAGTGGTCCCTGCGCGCCTCCGTCACCAGCGAACTGGTCCTGGACGGCGTACGGCTGCCCGGCAGCGCCGTGCTGCCGGAGGCCATCGGGCTGCGCGGACCGCTCAGCTGTCTCTCGCACGCCCGCTACGGCATCGTGTGGGGTGCGATGGGCGCCGCGCGCAGCAGCTTCGAGGCGGCCCTGGACTACGCGAGGTCACGGGAGCAGTTCGGGCGGCCCATCGGCGGCTTCCAGCTCACCCAGGCCAAGCTCGCCGACATGGCCGTGGAACTGCACAAGGGGATTCTGCTCGCCCACCATCTGGGGCGGCGGATGGACGCCGGACGGCTGCGCCCGGAACAGGTCAGCCTCGGGAAACTCAACAACGTCCGCGAGGCCATCGGGATCTGCCGTACGGCGCGGACGATCCTCGGTGCCAACGGGATCTCACTGGAGTACCCGGTGATGCGGCACGCGACCAATCTGGAGTCGGTGCTCACCTACGAGGGCACCGTCGAGATGCACCAGCTGGTGCTGGGCAAGGCGCTCACCGGGCTGGACGCCTTCCGGTGAGCCCCCTGGCAGGGCGGGGCCGGTGAGCGGCCCTGCCTCAGCTCTGGTTGAAGAAGCCGTCGGAGCGGTGCGCGGACGCCTCGCCGCTGATGATCTCCGTGTCGGCCGGGGTGAGCAGGAACACGCGGTTGGATACGCGGTCGATCGAGCCGCGCAGACCGAAGATGAGCCCGGCCGCGAAGTCCACGACCCGCTTGGCGTCGCCGGGCTCCATGTTGGTGAGGTTCATGATGACCGGGACCCCGTCCCGGAACAGCTCGCCGATGGCGCGGGCGTCCCGGAAGCTGTCCGGGGTCACCGTGCCGATCCGGCGGCCCTTCTCCTCGGCGGTGTCCGTGGCCACCCGCACGCGCGGGTCGGTGACCCAGGCGTCCCCGGACTCGGTGCCCTCGGAGTAGTCGTCGTCGTAGTAGCGCTCGTCATCGTTGTCGTCGACGAGGCCGAGCCATGCACTCGCCTTGCGTACCGATCCCATGGACGCCTCCTCTCACAGCGGTCTTTCTTGCTTTCCGCATCCCTATGGTCATCCATGATGCGGACGGCGCGCCAAGTGGATAGACGCCGCGCGGGGGGTTTGTGACGGTACTGGTGCACAGCCGATCCGTCGAGAGTCCTTGTGCCCCAAGGGCCGCGAGTCACACCGCTGCTGACTGAGAGTGAAATATGATTGTTCTCGGCGGACGGGTGAGAAGAGGTGCGTCCGGGTGATCCTGACGGACGCTCAGAGGGGCCCCGGCCGGTCGCCGGGGCCCCTCTGAGCGTCGGTTGCTCCGTTCAGTCCCGCTGTTCCGGCGGGCTGACGCGGGACTCCTTGATCGCCGAGCCGGTCGTCCCCCACTTCTTGAGAATCCGCTCGTAGGAGCCGTCCGAGAGCAGCTTGTTGACGGCCGCCTGGAAGGCCGGCGCCAGCTTCGAGCCCTTCTTGAAGGCGAAGCCGACGTCCAGCCGGTGGTACTCGTTGAGGAACTTCAGACCGCTCTGATGGGTGACGGCGTAGCGCAGGCCGTTGATCGTGGACATCACCACGTCGCTGCGGCCCTGCTGGAGCGAGGACCACACCGCGCTCGGCTCGCCGTACGTCTGCACCTGGTACGCCTTCTCGCCCGCGTCGGAGCACACGTGCTTGTTCCGCTCCAGCGTGGCCTCGAAGGTGGTGCCGGCGCCCGTCGCCACGTTCAGGCCGCACAGCTGCCTCAGGTCGGTGATCTTCTTCAGGTCGCTGTCCGCGCGGGCGGCGAAGCCCTGGCCGTCGTTGACGTAGGTGACGAAGTCGACGGTCTTGCGGCGCTCGTCGGTGACGCCGAAGTTGCTGGCGCCGAAGTCGTACTTGCCGCTGTCCAGGGCGGGCAGGATCGCGTCGAAGCTCGCCTGCTCCACCTTCAGCCTGATGCCGAGCACCCGGGCCACCGCCTGGGTGAAGTCGACGTCCTGGCCGGTCAGGGTCTTGCCGTCGCCCAGGTAGGCGGTGCCGGGCGGGGTGCCGCCGACGCTGACCGCGACGGTCAGGCTCGTGGTGCCGGCGGGCAGCAGCTTCGCCGCGGCCGGGTCCTTCCGGATGGCGGAGACGACGTCGGTGGTGGGTATCCCGGCGTTCTTGGCCGCCACTCCCGTACCGCCGGCACCGCCCGTACCGCCGGAGCCGGAACCGCAGGCGGTGAGCAGCAGGGCGGCCGATGTGATGGCGGTAAAGGGCATGACATACCGAAAAATGGGCGTACGCATCGCTGAGCGGTCTCCTGGGAGCAGACGGGTGTGCGGAAACGCGAGGGGAGGGGGGCGCGTGTGAAGGCGGGGGAGGAGCAAGAGAACGCGAGGAGGCCCGCCGAAGGGCGGGCGCGCGCAGGGGGTCAGCTCAACAGGAAGAGGACCACACGCGACCGAAGTCGATGTGGGAGCGGGTGACCAGCCACTGCTGTGGATGCATGGGCCAAGTGGAACAGGCATCCGGTTCCGCGTCAACTGACTTGAGATGTACGGCTCACAGTATGGACAGCCTTGACAGCGGACCGAAACGGCCCCGTACTCTCGGCATACGGCCCTGCTGAGGGGCTCGGCCGTATCCGCGCCGCGCGGCGCGCCCGTGTGAAGGCATCACCTTCGTTCCGACGATTCACGCGTCACGGAGCCTTCGCATGTCATCCGACACCCTCGCCCAAGTCCCCGCCGCAGCCAAGACACCCGAACCCGCCGACGCCCCGCGGATCGTCCCGCGGCGCCGTTTCGGCCAGTGGACGGCGGCCGTCGCCGTCCTCGTGCTGCTCGGGTTCGCGGTCGACTCCGTCCTGAACAACAAGGCGTTCCAATGGGACGTCGTCGCCGACTACTTCACCTCCGACGCCATCCTGCGCGGGCTGTGGCTCACCCTGTGGCTGACCGCCGTGGTGATGGCCCTCGGCTTCGCCCTCGGCACCCTGCTCGCCGCGTTCCGGCTGTCCGCCAACCCCGTGCTGCGGGCGGTCGCCTGGGGCTACGTATGGCTGTTCCGGTCCATCCCGATCCTGGTGCAGCTGCTGCTGTGGTTCAACATCGGGGCGCTGTACCCGCAGGTGCTCGGCGTGAAGACCGTCAACCTGCTCAGCCCGGTCGCCGTCGCGATCGTCGGCCTCACCCTGCACGAGGCCGCCTACGCCGCCGAGGTCGTGCGCGGCGGCATCCTCTCCGTCGACCGCGGGCAGATCGAGGCCGCCCAGGCGCTCGGC
This sequence comes from Streptomyces sp. WELS2, assembly GCF_013870595.1. Classification (GTDB taxonomy): domain Bacteria; phylum Actinomycetota; class Actinomycetes; order Streptomycetales; family Streptomycetaceae; genus Streptomyces. Next base: position 4,214 of record NZ_JACBWZ010000370.1, read on the forward strand.
CTGAGCCCCGGGCGGCGCTGGTGGCGGATCGTGCTGCCGCAGGCGATGCGCTCCATCGTGCCGCCCGCCGCCAACATGCTGATCGGCACCCTCAAGGGCACCTCGATCGTCAGCATCATCGCCGTCAACGACCTGCTGTTCTCCGCCCAGTTGGTCTACCACCGCACCTACCAGGTGATCCCGCTGCTGATGGTCGCCACCCTCTGGTACGCCGTGGTCACCTCGCTGCTCGGCGTCGGCCAGTACTACGTCGAGAAGCGCTACGCGCGCGGCACGGAGAAGACCCGATGAGGCAGCAGCTGGTGATCGTCGGGGCCGGGCCGCGGGGGACCGGCGTCCTCGAGCGCCTCGCCGCCAACGCGCCCGCCCTGTACGCGGGCGAGGGCCTGGACATCCACCTGGTCGACCCCCATCCGCCGGGCGGCGGACGCATATGGCGCCAGGAGCAGTCCCCGCTGCTGTGGATGAACTCGCACGCCGAGGACGTCACCATGTTCACCGACGACACGGTGGCCATGGACGGCCCGGTCCGCCCGGGCCCCACCCTGCACGAGTGGGCCGGGCTCGACGGCAGCGTCTTCCCCGACCGCCGGCTCCAGGGCCGCTATCTGCGCTGGGTCTACGAACGCGCCCGGGACGCCCTGCCGCCGAACGTCACCGTCCACCACCACCCCCATCGCGCCCTCAGGATCGGCGGGCCCCGCGAGGGCCGCCAGCAGGTGTGGCTCGAGGGCCGCCCGGACCCGCTCCCGGCCGACCTGGTCATCCTCGCCCTCGGCCACCTGGACGCCGAACCCGACGGCGAGCAGGCCGCGCTGGCCGCCTACGCCCGCGAGCACGGCCTGGCGCACCTGCCGCCCGACTTCACCGCCGACAGCGACCTGTCCGCGCTGCGGGCCGGCGAACCCGTCCTCGTCCGCGGCTTCGGACTGGCCTTCGTCGACCTGATGGTGCTGCTCACCGAGGGCCGCGGCGGCCGGTACGAGGGGGAAACGTATCTGCCCTCGGGGCGGGAGCCGGTGCTCTACGTCGGCTCCCGGCGCGGGGTGCCGTACCACTCGAAGATCGGCTACGACCTCACCGGCGACCGGCCGCCGCTGCCCCGCTTCCTCGGCCCCGCCGAGGTGGACGCTCTGCTGGCCCGCCCCGGCGGCCCGGACTTCCGGCGCGATGTGTGGCCGCTGGTCGAGAAGGAGCTGGGCTTCGCCCACTACCACCGGCTGTTCGCCGCCCACCCCGGGCGTACGGCGATGGCCTGGCCGGACTTCGAGGAGAAGTACGCGGCGGCCGACGGCCCCGCCGAGGTGCGGGCGCTGGTCGCCGCCGCCGTGCCCGACCCGGCCGACCGGCTCGACCTGGCCGCGCTCGACCGCCCGCTGGACGGCGTGCGCTACGCCTCGCACGACGCCTTCCAGGACGGGCTGCGGGACTACATCGAGGCGGACCTGCGCCGCCGTCACGACCCCGCCCACAGCCCCGACCTGGCCGTCTTCCTCGGGCTGCTCTCCGTCTACGGGCAACTCGTGCGGCTCGGCGACATCGGGCCCCGGTGGCACGGGTTCTTCAGCTACCTGGCGTCCGGGCCGCCCGGACCCCGGCTGCGGCAGATGCTCGCGCTGTCCCGGGCCGGGCTGCTCCGGTTCGTCGGGGCCGACATGACCGTCACCGCCGAGGACGGGGTGTTCCGGGCCGCCGGCCCCACCGTGCCGGGCTT
>NZ_JACBWZ010000371.1 GCF_013870595.1 Streptomyces sp. WELS2
ATGACCGGGGCCGCGAAGGTGAACAGCGCGGTGTGGATGTAGTAGAAGACAGCTCGCCGAGCGTCGGATACGCCCGTGCCGCGCCGCTCTCCGGCAGGCCGGCGGCGGGGCCGGCCTTCGGCAGGGGGGACGCCGGAGCGGGCTTGTCGTGCAGGTCCGTCATGGGTGAAGTCCTTCGGAGAGCGGAACGCGGGACGATACGGCGCGGGGCGGCCCCGGTGGCCCCGGGGGCGGGGAGACGGGCGCGGGTCACCGGCAGTGCGTGACGGGACGGCGATGCGGTGCGACGGTGCCTGCTGTCCGGGAGCGGTGCTCGGTGTCCCCACGGCAGCCACCAGCTCCCCACCGGCCGTACCCGCGGAACCGGCCGCACCGGAGCGACCGAAGCGGGCCCCGACCCGGAACCGGAACGGGAACGGGAACGGGAAACGAGAACCCGGAACCCAAGTCCTAACCGAAACCGGACCCGGAGCCGGGCCTCGACACCGCGACCGGCACGGCCTCAGCCCGGCAGCCGGCCCCGAACCGGCACCTCACGGCACGGGCACGGACACCGGCACCGAACACCTGAACCGGTACCGATACCGGCGGCGCCCCTCAGCCGTCGTCGGCCCGGCGCGCCGTGCGTCCGGAGATCTGTACCCGGTCGACCCGGCCGGTGGCCGGATCGCGGTGGAACCGTCCGCCGGGTTCGAGCCGCCCGGTGGCCGGATCGCGCAGATCGCAGGACAGGTCGGCGTAACAGACCAGCGGGAGGGGCAGGTCCCCGTCCACGGAGAGGGCCGGCGCGCCGTCGGGACCGGGCGCGACGCGGTAGGTCGTGGTGCCGTTGCGGTACGTGCCCGTGCAGCCGGGCAGGTCGACGGGGCGCCCCCGGTCCACGGCCCGCGGGCCGGCCGGCACCGGGATGCCGGTGAGCCGGGTCACCTCCTCGGCGAGGTCGTGCCACAGCGCGGTCGCGGACCCGGAGTTGCCGGTGAAGGCGACCACGGCCCCGCTCTCCGGGTCGGCCCGCAGATGGCAGGACGTGCCCTGGGCGTTGCCGTCGTGACCGCACCAGATCCGGTCGTCCCGCCGGTACAGGGCCAGTCCGGGGCCCCAGCCGTCGGCGAGCGTACCGGGCCGGGCGGCGCTCTCGGGCCGGCGCATCTCCTTGGCGACGGCGGGCGGCAGCAGGTCCGAGCGGCCGGTGAGCGCGTTGCCGAACGCGACCAGGTCCAGGGCGCTCGCGAGCAGCGCGCCGGCCGGTGCCTCCAGCGGCGCCAGGTTCTGCCGGGCCGGACGGGCCTGCCCGGTCGCGGTGTTGACGGCGTGCCCGGCGGCCACGGGGCGGGCGGGCGTGGTGTCACCGGTGAACGCGGCCCGGATGCCGAGGGGTTCGAGGAGCAGCGCCCGGACCGCCTCGGGCCACGGCATGCCGGTGACGGTCTCCACCAGCCGTCCGGCGGCGACGTAGCCGGCGTTGGAGTAGGAGAAGTCGGTGCCGGGCGCGAACAGCAGGTCGCGGTCGGCGCAGACGGCCGCGAGATAGCGGGCGGCGGTGGTCGTGGCGGCGGTGTCCGAATCCGGCCCGGTGGGTAACCCGCCTGTGTGGGACAGGAGCTGACGTATCGTCACCTCGGGTATCCCGGTCAGCTCGGGGAGCTGGCCGGCGGCGGGTTCGTCGAGGTCCAGGTCGCCGTCGTCGGCCAGGAGCAGGACGAGCGCGGCGGTGAAGGGCTTGGTGAGCGAGCCCAGCGGGACGGCGGTGTCCGCGGTGAAGGGGCTGCCGGTGGTGACGTCGGCCGTGCCGGTGTGTACGGCGATCACGTCCGTGCCGGTGTCCACGGCCAGTTGGGCTCCGGGCACCCGGTGGGCCCGGGCGAGGGCGTCGAGGCGGTCCTGTAACTCCCGGTGCGTTTCCCGCGACTCCCGGGGCGAGGGGGACGGTGTCCGGGAGGCGGCCGGAGCGGCGGGGATGGTGTACGGCATGAGAAGGGGACTCCGTTGGATGGGTCTGTGGTGCGGGCGTGCCGGTCCGGCCCGTGGTGAGCGGTGCGGGGGGCCGGCCGGAGGGCGCTGCACGCGCCGGGACTAGGGTCTGCCGACCTCGACGGGCAGCTGTCGTACGCCGACGATGACGGCCGGGTTCTGGTAGGCGATGTCCTCGTAGGAGGGGATCGCCAGCATGCGGAATCGTTCATGCAACATACGCAGGGCGATCCGCGCCTCCAGCCGGGCCAGGGGCGCGCCGAAACAGAAGTGGATGCCGTGCCCGAAGGTCAGATGGGGATTGGGACTCCGGGTCACGTCGAAGACGTCGGGCGTGGCGAACCGGGCGGGGTCCCGGTTGGCGGCGCCCAGATGGGTCATCAGCAGGGTGTCCGCCGGGATGTCGTGGCCGCCGAGGACCACGGGCCGGGTGACCCGGCGGCCCAGCTCGGGGAAGGGCGGCAGCCAGCGCAGCACCTCCTCGACGGCGGCCGGGATGCGCGTGGGGTCGGCGCGCAGCGCGGCGTCCGTGCCGGGGTGGCGGTCGAAGGCGACGACGGCGTTGCCGAGCAGTGCGGTGGTGGTGATGTGCCCGGCGACCAGCAGCAGCGCCACGAAGCCGACCATCTCCTGGTCCCGCAGGCGCACGCCGTCCACCTCCGCGGCGATGAGTCTGCTGGTGAGGTCGTCGCCGGGGTCGGCGCGGCGGGCGCGGATGTGCTCCAGCACGTAGCCGTTCATCTCGCGCACCGTGGGGGCGATGGCGTCCAGCGCCCGCTCCAGGTCGGCCATGTCGGGGGCCTCGCCGAGCTGGTCGCCGCCGAACAGCACGCTCGCCCACTCCTGGAAGAGCCGGTGTTCCCCGGCGGGGATGCCGAGCAGTTCGGCGATGACGATGATCGGCAGCGGGTAGGCCAGCGTGTCGACCAGGTCGAACCGGTCGCGGTCGGCGACGGCGTCCAGCAGCCGGGCGCAGACCGCCTCGATCCGGGGCCCGAGTCCCTGGACGACCCGGGGGGTGAACGCCTGGCTCACCAGGGCACGGAGCCTGCGGTGTGCCGGCGGGTCCATGCCGACGAAGTTGCCCTGGCGGAAGGTCTCGAAGTCGGGCTGGGTGGGGGTGAGGGCGGACAGGTCCGAGGAGTACGTCGCCGGGTCGGCGAGCACGGTGGCGACCGACTCGTGGTCCAGCACCTGCCAGACGCCCTGTGCCTCGTCGTACCGCACCGGCCCGGCCTCGCGTAAGCCCCGCCAGCGGTCGGGTAACTCCTCCAGCAGGAGGCGCTCGCCCGTCTGTTGCTTGCTGATCACCTTGTCTCCTCGCTAGCGGGTGGCGCGTGCGGGCACGCGGAAATCACACACCGAGGCGGTCCGGGGCCCGCGCCCGGCCCGGGGCACGCGCCGTTCCGGACACGGCTGTGCCGACGCTTTCCGGACATCGGGCCGGGGGCAACGCGTGGCACGGGCTGCCTTGGCTGTGGCGGTGGGACGGTCGGTCGCCGTCCGTCGGACGCCAGGTGCGGGCCCCCTTGGTCCTCAACAGATGCGATACAGGACGCGGTGACCGCGCGGCCGGCCACGGCCCCGCGGCGAGCCCCGTCGTGTGGCGCGCCAACCCGGCATACCCCATCCCCTCGGCGATACCTCCCGCGCAGCGATCACGCGGGACCCTCCCGGCTCCTGTACGACAGCGGGGCCCCCAGCCCCGGCCGTTCGAAACGAGGTGAGATGACGCGTTCTCGGCGCCCGCCCTCCCGTGTGGAGCGGATGCCACCCGGTGATGGGCATGGTGCACACCCCGGGACACCTTCGTTTCGAGGGAACTCGGCCACAGTCTTCACGGTGTGTCACGCGCAAGCAACCCCCTGAAGTTGAACGGAGAGTACTGTGCAGGTGCTTTTGCGTCACCATCGCGCCACTCCGCCGGCCCATCGGCGCGTGTCGAGGCGGCGGCCTGATCGTCGACCCCGCGTGTGCCCCGGCGGCTCACCGGCAAACCGGGCGCGGGGAAAAAGATGCCAGGGGGACAGCTGTGAACCCGCTTCCCGTCCCTCCGGCCGCCCGCTCCGGCGCCCTACCGGCCGGTACGACGGGTTGGCCGAACCTCGCCTGATCTGTGGTGACGATTCGGCCACCGGACACGCTGGGACCGCCGCCCGTACGACGACGCGACACGCCGGGGGCGACTCGGCTCCGCCAACGGCCCATCCGGCCCGTCGGCGGCCCGCCCCGCGCCCGGTCGCCCCGGCGCCGGACCGCTCCGGGATACGGAACCCACCGGTCCTCTAGTAGGCCTACGGTTTCGGCCACGCCGGCGTGACAGGGGCGCACAGAAGCCATCCGTACGCCACACGCGCACTGCGCGCTCAACGTGCGCCCTATCCGCCGAAAAACCCACCGCGCGCCCCACCCGCCGAAACGCCGGCCGTGCGCCCCACCCGTCGGCCAGAACCGTGCGCCCCGCCCGCCGAACGCGCAGCCGACGAACGCCGTCCACAGCAGCGCGTGCGCCTCCCGGATCATCCGGGGCCCCAGCGCCAGCAACGCCGCGCACAGCACCGCGAACACCAGCGCGCTGACGAAGCCGAGCAGCAGGTTCCAGCCGGTGATCGGGCCGCCGGAGCGGTTGTTGGCCGCGACCCAGTAGCCGTAGACCAGGCCCAGCACGACCGGCACGCCGATCCGGGCCAGCTTGTGGGTGCGGGCGTCGAAGACGTCGGGCGGGCGGGCGCGTACATCGGTGGCCCGGCCCTCCACCTCGGGCGTGCGGCCGGGCCGGGACATGCCGCCGGGCGCGGGTGCGGCTTGAGCCATGAGGGCACTCCTCTCTCCTCGCCCCCGATCCCTCCGCTACCAGGGCACACCGGTGCGGATGGCCCGGCAACTCGGCCGGGAGGGTGCCGGGCGCCCGGATGCGTGCGGACCTCCCCCGTGTTTCGCTGAGGACATGGAGGGCTGCCGGCCGTGACGTGGATGGAGTACGGGCGGCGACCGCTGCTGCGGGTGCGCGGCCGGAGCGTCGCCTGGCTGCTCCCGCTGCTGCTCCTCGCCGGCGTCGTGCTGGCGGACTTCTCCACCGGCGAGAGACTGCGGATGATCTCCTGGATCGTCCTGGTACCGGGCATCTCCTCGGCGATCTGCGGGACGTGGACGACGGCCGGGTACGGGCTGCTCGCGGTGGCCACGTACGTCTTCGTGGACAGCGCCTGGCCCGAGCAGTACCAGGCCGGGCTCGGCGACTTCATCCTGGTCGCCGTCGGCGGCGCCCTGGCCACCCTCGCCGCCGCCGTGCGCGTGCGCCGGGAACGGCAGGTGCTGCACATCCGGGACATCGCCGACACCACCCGGCGCACCGTGCTGCGCCCGCTGCCGCCCGACTGGGCCGGGCTGGAGCACGCGGGGGTGTACCTGGCCGCCGACGTCGAGGCCCGGGTCGGCGGCGACTTCTACGACATCCAGCCCAGCCCGCACGGCACCCGTGTCCTCATCGGCGACGTGCAGGGCAAGGGCCTCGGCGCGGTGGAGGCCGCCGCCGCGCTGCTCGGCACGTTCCGCGAGGCCGGCTACCACGAGAAGGATCTCGCGACCGTCGCCGAGCGGCTGGAGATCCGGATGCTGCGGCACCGCTCCCACACCGTCGCGCTCGGCGGGGCCGACGGCGACCGGTTCGCCACGGCCGTCCTGATCGGCTTCCCCGGGGACACGCCGGAGATCCTGGAGATGGTGAACTTCGGTCACGAACCGCCGCTGGCCGTCGGCCCGCGCGGGGTCCGCGAGCTGCCGAGCGGCGAGGGCATGCCGCTGGGCTGCGCCGATCTCGCGGGCGGTCTGCTGCCACCGGTGCGCCGGGTGCCGCTGGCGCCGGACGAGACGCTGCTGCTGGTCACCGACGGGGTGACCGAGTCCCGCGACGGGCCCGGCGACTTCTACGACCTGCCCCGCGAGATCGC
>NZ_JACBWZ010000372.1 GCF_013870595.1 Streptomyces sp. WELS2
CCGACCGGCGCCGGCTCACCGGGCAGCCCGTCCACCCGGTGCACCGTGTCCTCGCCCACGATGGCGAGGGCGGCGTCGTCCGGCGAGACAAGTCCGGCCAAAAGGGCATTGCCCCAAGCTGCGAGGCGTCCTGAACGCGGTTCCGAGAGCATGCCCCCACCCTAAGGACCGGACCGATGGAATGGAGCGGGGCACTCGTGGCGTAGATTTCATAAGGGCTGCGCCCACCGGCGCGAGACCCCGTCACAGGCGTACGCGACAGCCGAGACCGGCCACACTGCAAGGGGAGACAACGCGCTCATGAGCGATGTTCTGGAGCTTCAGGACGTATCCGTGGTCCGCGAGGGCCGGGCTCTGGTGGACCAGGTCTCCTGGTCGGTGAAGGAGGGCGAGCGCTGGGTCATCCTCGGCCCCAACGGCGCCGGCAAGACCACCCTCCTGAACGTCGCCTCCAGCTACCTCTACCCCAGCAAGGGCACCGCCACCATCCTCGGCGAGACCCTCGGCAAGCCCGGCACCGACGTCTTCGAGCTGCGCCCCCGCATCGGCATGGCCGGCATGGCCATGGCCGACAAGCTCCCCAAGCGCCAGACCGTCCTGCAGACCGTCCTGACCGCCGCCTACGGCATGACCGCCGGCTGGCAGGAGGAGTACGAGGACGTCGACGAGCAGCGCGCCCGCGCCTTCCTCGACCGCCTCGGCATGAGCGAGTACCTGGACCGGAAGTTCGGCACCCTCTCCGAGGGCGAGCGCAAGCGCACCCTGATCGCCCGCGCCCTGATGACCGACCCCGAGCTGCTCCTGCTGGACGAGCCCGCCGCCGGTCTCGACCTCGGCGGGCGCGAGGACCTGGTGCGCCGCCTCGGCCGGCTCGCCCGCGACCCCATCGCCCCCTCGATGATCATGGTCACGCACCACGTCGAGGAGATCGCCCCCGGCTTCACCCACGTCCTCATGATCCGCCAGGGCAAGGTCCTCGCCGCCGGCCCCGTCGAGCTGGAACTGACCTCCCGCAACCTCTCCCTGTGCTTCGGTCTCCCGCTCGTCGTGGAGCAGGTCGGCGACCGCTGGACCGCCCAGGGCCTGCCCCTGTCCTGACCCCGCCGCTCCCCCCTGCGCGCCCTGTCCGCCGCCCGACCGCGGCCCTACCATGACCATGTGAACATCGACGCATGGGTGTGGTGGCTCGTCGGCGCGGCGGCGCTCGGAATCCCGCTCGTGGTCACCGCCATGCCGGAGTTCGGCATGCTCGCGGTGGGAGCCGTCGCGGCGGCGGTCGTCTCCGCCCTCGGCTTCGGCGCCGTCATCCAGGTCCTCGCGTTCGTCGTCGTCTCCGTCGCCCTCATCGCCGTCGTGCGGCCCATCGCCGCCCGGCACAGCACACAGCGACCCCGACTCGCCACCGGAGTCGAGGCGTTGAAGGGCAGACAAGCCGTCGTCCTGGAACGGGTCGACGCGTCCGGCGGCCGGATCAAGCTCGCCGGAGAGGTCTGGTCGGCCCGCGCGCTCGACACCGGCCGGACCTACGAGGCGGGTCAGGAGGTGGACGTCGTGGACATCGAAGGGGCCACCGCGATCGTCCTGTGAGGACAACTCACCGGGAACGGCTCACGAGTTGCGCGACGGTCTGACAGACTCGACCAGCAAGATCCTCAACAGACATGAGATCTGCCGAAGGCGCCGAGGCGGAGAAGGGTACGGGGAGCGACGATGGAACCGGTCATCATCGTCCTGATCATCCTGGTGGTGTTGGTCTTCATCGCCCTGATCAAGACGATCCAAGTCATCCCACAGGCCAGCGCCGCCATCGTCGAGCGCTTCGGCCGCTACACACGGACGCTGAACGCGGGCCTCAACATCGTCGTCCCGTTCATCGACACCATCCGCAACCGCATCGACCTGCGGGAACAGGTCGTACCGTTCCCGCCGCAGCCGGTGATCACCCAGGACAACCTGGTCGTGAACATCGACACGGTCATCTACTACCAGGTCACCGACGCCCGGGCCGCCACCTACGAGGTCGCCAGCTACATCCAGGCGATCGAGCAGCTCACCGTCACCACCCTGCGCAACATCATCGGCGGCATGGACCTCGAGCGGACCCTGACCTCCCGCGAGGAGATCAACGCCGCCCTGCGCGGGGTCCTGGACGAGGCCACCGGCAAGTGGGGCATCCGCGTCAACCGCGTGGAGCTGAAGGCCATCGAACCGCCCACCTCCATCCAGGACTCGATGGAGAAGCAGATGCGCGCCGACCGCGACAAGCGCGCCGCGATCCTCCAGGCCGAAGGTGTCCGGCAGTCGGAGATCCTGCGCGCGGAAGGCGAGAAGCAGTCCCAGATCCTGCGCGCCGAGGGTGAGGCCAAGGCCGCGGCCCTGCGCGCCGAGGGCGAGGCCCAGGCCGTCCGTACGGTCTTCGAGGCCATCCACGCCGGCGACCCGGACCAGAAGCTGCTCTCCTACCAGTACCTCCAGATGCTCCCCAAGATCGCCGAGGGCGACGCCAACAAGCTCTGGATCGTCCCCAGCGAAATCGGCGACGCCCTCAAGGGCCTGTCCGGAGCCGTCGGCAACTTCGGCTCCCTGGGCGGCGGTTCGGGCAGCAGTGGCGGCAACGGCAGCAAGGGCGGCAACGGCGGTACGGAACGCCGGGAGAAGCCCCCGATCGACTGAACTCCGCTCACCCCGCGCCTCGCAAGGGGCGCGGGGACCGTTCCCGCGGAGGAACCCGGCAGACGCGGACGCCTAGGCCGCGTCCCTGGCGAGCCACTCGGGAAGCGCGGCGATCTCCTCCTGCCCCAGCGAGAGCAACATCGCATCGGCCGGCGTGGGTTCGAACGGCTGCCGCAGCAGCGTCATCCCGGCCTCCTCCGGAGTCCGGTTCGCCTTGCGGTGGTTGTCCTCCGCGCACGCGGCCACGGTGTTCAGCCACGTGTCCTGCCCACCCTGCGCCCGCGGCACCACATGGTCCACGGTCGTGGCCCGGCGCCCGCAGTACGCGCACCGGTGCCGGTCCCGCACCAGCACCCCCCGCCTCGACCACGGGGCTCGTCTTCGGAACGGCACCCGTACGTACCGGCACAGCCGGATCACCCGGGGCGCGGGGATGTCCACGTCCGCACCGCGCATCCGCAGCTCGGGGTGGGCCTGTTCGACCACGGCCTTGTCCTGGAGCACCAGGACCACGGCTCGGTTCAGGGACACCGTCGACAGCGGCTCGAAACTCGCGTTCAGGACCAACGTGTCACGCATCCAGCCCACCTCCCGTGTGCGCCTGCCCACCCCCCCGGCGGGCTTGGATCAACTCTGGACGGGCACGCCGAGATGGACAACGCAATAAAAAATGCCCGCCTCCGATCACTTCCAAGACCGGAGGCCGGCAAACGTTCGGTGAACGCTGAACTGGATCGCGCTACGGCGCTCAGCCCTGTGCGGGGACCTCGTACTCACCGATCAGCTGGGCGCGCGCGAGGGTGTGGAACCGGAGGTTGAAGCCGACCACGGCCGGCGAGGCGTCCGCGTCCGGGCCCAGCTTCTCCTGGTCCACCGCGTACACCGTGAAGACGTACCGGTGCGGGCCGTCCCCGGGCGGCGGAGCGGCACCGCCGAAGTCCTTCGTCCCGTAGTCGTTCCGCGCGTGCACGGCGCCCTCGGGCAGTCCCTCGAACTTGCCGCTGCCCGCGCCCGCGGGCAACTCGGTCACCGAGGCCGGGATGTCGAACAGGACCCAGTGCCAGAACCCGCTGCCGGTCGGCGCGTCCGGGTCGTAGCACGTCACGGCGAAGCTCTTGGTCTCCGGCGGAAAGCCCTCCCAGCGCAACTGCGGCGAGGTGTTGCCCTCCGCGTGCACCTGGGCGCTTCCCAGCGTGGCACCCTCCCGGACGTCCTCACTCGTCACCGTGAACGACGGCACGGGCGGATGGAAGTCATGGGGGAGCGGCCGCCGCTTGAGCTCGGTCACCTCGGTACCTCCTGATCGATGATCGGAACCAGCAGTTCCGAGCCTAGAACCAGTTGCGCTTGCTGCCGACCTCGGACAGCCACTGGTTGAGGTAAGCCGCCCAGTCGGTCCCCTGCCAGTCGTTCAGACCCACCTGGAAGGACCGGTAGGTGTCCGAGCCCTCGCTGAACAGACCCGCCTTCTTGTCCATCTCCAGCACGACGTCCATCGCGTGCTCGTCCGCCACGAAGCTCAGCTCGACCTGGTTCAGGCCCCGGTACTGCGCCGGCGGGAAGAACTCGATCTCCTGGTAGAACGGCAGCCGCTGCCGCGTACCCCGGATGTGGCCGCGCTCCATGTCCGCGTTCTTGAAGCGGAAGCCCAGCTGGATGAAGGCGTCCAGGACGGCCTTCTGCGCCGGCAACGGGTGCACGTTGATCGGGTCCAGATCGCCGGAGTCCACGGCCCGCGCGATCGCCAGCTCGGTGGTCACCCCGATGTGCATGCCGTGCAGCGCCTGTCCGTCGATCATGGTGATGGGCGTCTCCCAGGGGATCTCCAGCCCGAACGGCACCGCGTGCACGGCACCCGCCTGGAGCTCGAAGGCACCGCCGAGCCGCACCTTCGTGAACTCGATGTCCTGCTTGTACTCCTGGTCGCCGTTCTCCACCTCGACCTTGGCCTGGAGACCGACGGACAGCCCCTCGACGGCCTGGTTCACGGTCCCGCCCTGGATCCGTACCTCACCCTGGACGACCCCGCCCGGCACCACGTTGACCTCGGTCAGCACCGTCTCGACCGACGCGCCGCCGGCCCCCAGGCTCGCGAGCAGCTTCTTGAACGCCATGGCACTCCCTTTACGAAAGAATCCTCGACCGGTACGAACGCGATTCCGCCCACGACCGGTTCCGCCGGACCGGTACGCCCTCTGGACTACCCTCGGAGGGCATGATCGCGCCCCCGGACCGTACGCCACTGCCCCGCACCTTCTTCGACCGCCCGGTTCTGGAGGTCGCCCCGGACCTCCTCGGCCGCGTCCTGGTCCGCAGCACACCCGACGGCCCGATCGCACTCCGCCTCACCGAGGTGGAGGCCTACGACGGCCAGAACGACCCCGGCTCCCACGCCTACCGCGGCCGCACCGCCCGCAACGCCGTGATGTTCGGCCCGCCCGGACACGTCTACGTCTACTTCACCTACGGCATGTGGCACTGCATGAACCTGGTCTGCGGACCCGAGGGCCGGGCGAGCGCCGTGCTGCTGCGCGCCGGTGAGGTGGTCGAGGGCGCCGAGCTCGCCCGGAAGCGACGCCTTTCGGCCCGCAACGACAAGGAACTGGCCAAGGGTCCCGCCCGGCTCGCCACCGCCCTCGGGATCGACCGCGCACTGGACGGCACGGACGCGTGCGCCCCGGACGAGACCCCGCTGCGCGTACTGACCGGCACGCCGGTCCCCTCCGACCAGGTACGCAGCGGTCCCCGTACCGGAGTCGCCGGCGAGGGCGGCGACGGTGACCTCCACCCGTGGCGCTACTGGGTGGCGGACGACCCCACCGTCAGCCCCTACCGGGCCCATGTGCCCAGGCGCCGCCGAGGTTGACGCGACCGGCGGAAGTGCGTAACGTATCCCGAGCCGCTGAACCGGGTACGGCGATCGCCTGCAGCCGGAGCGGCCAACCCACTACCTAGCTCAACCCCTTCAGCGGGGTCGTTTCGAGTGCGCCTGCGTGCCCGAATTCGAACCCGTGGGACTCGATTATGAGTCCCGGAGGGAATCCGCTAACGTAGTGAATGTCGAAAGGGCGGACGGCGAAAGCCGAAAACCCCGGGACAAACCCCGCCGACCGGGAATCGGAACCGAAAGGATCTGATAGAGTCGGAACCGCCGGAAAGGGAAACGCGAGAGCGGGAACCTGGAAAGCAGCGAGGAAATCGGATCGAGAAAAGATCTGATAGAGTCGGAAACGCAAGACCGAAA
>NZ_JACBWZ010000373.1 GCF_013870595.1 Streptomyces sp. WELS2
CGTCTTCACGTACTCCTTCGCGATCAGCACGGCCCGGGCCCCGTCCGCACCCGGACCCCCCGGAGCACCCGCGCCGCGTCCGACCGGACCCCTGTTCGTGCGGGTGCCGCCGCCTCCCCGACGGTACCCGCACTCCACCCCACGGCATTCGACAAGGAGCAACCGTGACCGTGAACACCGCGACCATCGTGCAGAACGAGCAGGAATGGATGCAGCAGGCCATCGCCGTCGCCACCGACAGCGCCAACAGCGGCGGCGGCCCCTTCGGCGCGCTGATCGCCAAGGACGGCGTGGTCGTCGCCACCGCCCACAACCAGGTCACCGCGACGAACGACCCGTCCGCGCACGCCGAGGTCAACGCGATCCGCGCCGCCTGCAGGGAACTGGGCACCTTCGTCCTCGAAGGCTGCACCCTGATCACCTCGTGCGAGCCGTGCCCGATGTGCCTGTCCACCGCCCTGTGGGCGCGCCTGGACCGGCTCGTGTACTGCGCCGACCGCAACGACGCCGCGGTGGCCGGTTTCGACGACCGCAAGTTCTACGACCTGTTCGAGAAGCGGCCCACCGAGGCGTGGCCCCTGCAGGTCGTCCACCTGGACCTGCCCGAGCGCACCGCGCCTTTCGACGCGTGGATCGCGAAGTCCGACCGCGTCGACTACTGACCAGTCGACCGCTGACCGGCGAAAACGAAACCTCCGCGCCGGGTGAATAACCGGGGCCGGCCTCTTGAATTACGTGGCCCAAGCCACTATTTTGCGATAGACGTAGAACCGTAACCGCCGAAAGGAGGCGACCAGCGGATGTACACCAGCTCTGATCTCGGTCGCCTCGCTCGCCGCACGGTCTGGGTTCCGGGTCGCATCGCACACGGCTGCTGAACACGCCGTTCCAGTGTGCCCGTTCGTGGCACGTCTTCAGTTTTCCTTCACGACATCCCGGCACGTCGTCAATCGAGTGCCGTTTTGCGCCCGCTGCTCTCACGTGGCGCGTCTGAGCACAGAAAGCTGCCTGAAATTGGCGAACATGATGAATCGATCGATCGCACAGCGGAATGAAGGCCTGTCATGGTAGCGGCGCGGATCACGGTCAACGGGAAAGAAACACCGATTTCACCGGCCGCGCCCCACACCACGGTGCTGGATTTCCTGCGCGAGCGCGGCCTCACCGGCACCAAGGAGGGCTGCGCCGAGGGTGAGTGCGGCGCCTGTTCGGTCCTGGTGGCCCGTCCCGGGGTGAACAAGCCCACCGACTGGGTGGCGGTCAACGCCTGCCTGGTCCCGGTCGCGGCGCTCGACGGCCAGGAGGTCGTCACCGCCGAAGGCCTCGCCACCGCCGGGGAGCCCGGCAAGCCGTCCACCCTGCACCCCGTGCAGGAGGAGATGGCGGTCCGCGGCGGCTCGCAGTGCGGCTACTGCACACCGGGATTCGTCTGCAGCATGGCCGCCGAGTACTACCGGCCCGATCGCTGCGCCCACGCGGACCAGGCCGGCCACACCGACGCCGAGCACGGTCCGAACGGTTTCGACCTGCACGCGCTGAGCGGAAACCTGTGCCGCTGCACCGGCTACCGCCCGATCCGCGACGCCGCGTTCGCCGTCGGTACGCCCACCGAGGAGGACCCGCTGGCACGGCGCCGCGAGCAGGACCCGCCCGCGCCGGTCGCCACCGAATACACCCGGGACGACAGCGCCTTCGTGCGCAAGAGCACCCTGGAGGAGACGCTCCGGCTGCTGCGCGAGCGGCCCGACGCGGTGGTCGTCGCCGGCTCCACCGACTGGGGTGTGGAGGTGAACATCCGCTCCCGCCGCGCGGATTGCGTGGTCGCCATCGACCGGCTGCCGGAACTGCGTGAACTGCGCGTGGACTCCGACGCCGTCGAGATCGGCGCGGCGCTGACGCTCACCGAGATCGAACGCCGCCTCGACGGCGAGGTCCCGCTGCTCGCGGAGCTGTTCCCGCAGTTCGCCTCCCGGCTCATCCGCAACAGCGCGACCCTCGGCGGCAACCTCGGTACCGGCTCGCCCATCGGTGACAGCCCGCCCGTGCTGCTCGCGCTGGAGGCGTCGCTCGTGCTCGCCGACGCCGACGGCGAGCGCGAGGTCCCGCTGGCGGAGTACTTCACCGGCTACCGGCAGAGCGTGCGCCGCCCCGGCGAGCTGATCCGCGCGGTACGCGTTCCGCTGCCGCAGTCGCCTGTCGTGGCCTTCCACAAGATCGCCAAGCGGCGCTTCGACGACATCTCCAGCGTGGCGGTCGCCTTCGCCCTCGACATCGAGGACGGGACCGTCCGCAAGGCACGCATCGGGCTGGGCGGCGTGGCAGCCACCCCGATCCGCGCCCTCGCCACCGAGGAGGCCCTGGAGGGCAAGCCCTGGTCGGCGGAGACCGTCGACGCGGCGGCCCGGGTGCTGCGGGCCGAGGGCACGCCGATGAGCGATCACCGCGCCAGCGCCGACTACCGCTCCGCGATGCTCGGCCAGAGCCTGCTCAAGCTGTACGCTGGAACCACCGAGGCGGTGTCGTCATGAGTCATCTGTCCGAACGCCCCGAGAACCCCGTCGTCGGCGTCCCCCTGCCGCACGAGAGTGCCGCCCTGCACGTCACCGGCACCGCGCTCTACACCGACGACCTGGTCTGGCGCACCAAGGACGTGCTGCACGCCTACCCGGTCCAGGTCATGAAGGCCCACGGCAGGATCACCGCGCTGCGCACCGAGCCGGCGCTCGCCGTGCCCGGCGTGGTGCGCGTGCTGACCGGTGCCGACGTGCCCGGTGTCAACGACGCCGGGATGAAGCACGACGAGCCGCTCTTCCCCGACGAGGTCATGTTCCACGGCCACGCGGTCGCCTGGGTGCTCGGCGAGACCCTGGAGGCGGCCCGGCTCGGTGCGGCGGCCGTCGAGGTAGAGCTGGAGGAGCTGCCCTCCCTGATCACCCTCCGGGACGCCATGGCGGCCGGCAGCTACCACGGCGCCCAGCCCCTGATGGAGACCGGTGACATCGACGCCGGCTTCGCCGACTCCGCGCACGTGTTCACCGGTGAGTTCCAGTTCGCCGGTCAGGAACACTTCTACCTCGAGACGCACGCGGCCCTCGCCCAGATCGACGAGAACGGGCAGGTGTTCATCCAGAGCAGCACCCAGCACCCCTCGGAGACCCAGGAGATCGTCTCCCACGTGCTCGGCGTGCCCTCCCACGAGGTGACCGTGCAGTGCCTGCGCATGGGCGGCGGCTTCGGCGGCAAGGAGATGCAGCCGCACGGGTTCGCGGCCGTCGCCGCGCTCGGCGCCAAGCTGACCGGCCGGCCGGTGCGGTTCCGGCTCAACCGGACGCAGGACCTGACCATGTCGGGCAAGCGGCACGGCTTCCACGCCAAGTGGAGGATCGGCTTCGACGCGGAGGGCCGCATCCAGGCCCTGGACGCCACCCTGGTCGCCGACGGCGGCTGGAGCCTGGACCTGTCCGAGCCGGTGCTGGCCCGCGCGCTGTGCCACATCGACAACACCTACTGGATTCCCAACGCGCGTGTCGCCGGCCGTATCGCCAAGACCAACACGGTCTCCAACACCGCCTTCCGCGGCTTCGGCGGACCGCAGGGCATGCTGGTGATCGAGGACATCCTCGGCCGCTGCGCACCACGGCTCGGCCTGGACCCCATGGAGCTGCGCGAACGCAACTTCTACCGGCCGGGCCAGGGCCAGACGACGCCGTACGGACAGCCGGTCACGCAGGCCGAGCGGATCGCCACGGTCTGGCAGCAGGTCAAGGACGACGCGGGCATCGCCGACCGCAGGCGGGAGATCGCCGCGTTCAACGCCGCGCACCCGCACACCAAGCGGGCGCTCGCGCTCACCGGCATCAAGTTCGGCATCTCCTTCAACCTCACCGCCTTCAACCAGGGCGGCGCGCTGGTGCTGATCTACAAGGACGGCTCGGTCCTGATCAACCACGGCGGCACCGAGATGGGCCAGGGCCTGCACACCAAGATGATGCAGGTGGCCGCGACCACCCTGGGCATCCCGCTGCACAAGGTGCGGCTGGCCCCGACACGCACCGACAAGGTGCCCAACACCTCGGCCACCGCCGCCAGTTCCGGAGCCGACCTGAACGGCGGGGCGATCAAGAACGCCTGCGAGCAGCTGCGCGAGCGACTGCTGCGGGTGGCCGCCGGCCAGTTGGGCGGCAACGCCTCGGACGTACGCATCGTCGGCGGCGTGGCACGCCTGCTGGGCAGCGACAAGGAGCTGGCCTGGGACGACCTGGTGCGCACGGCGTACTTCCAGCGGGTCCAGCTGTCGGCGGCCGGTTTCTACCGGACCGAGGGGCTGCACTGGGACGCCAAGACGTTCCGGGGCTCGCCGTTCAAGTACTTCGCCCACGGCGCCGCCGCGACCGAGGTGGAGGTGGACGGCTTCACCGGCGCGTACCGCATCCGGCGGGTGGACATCGTGCACGATGTCGGAGACAGCCTGTCCCCACTGATCGACATCGGTCAGGTCGAGGGCGGCTTCGTGCAGGGCGCGGGCTGGCTGACGCTCGAGGACCTGCGCTGGGACGCCGGGGACGGACCGCACCGCGGCCGGCTGCTGACCCAGGCCGCCAGCACCTACAAGCTGCCGAGCTTCTCGGAGATGCCCGAGGAGTTCAACGTCACGCTGCTGGAGAACGCCACCGAGGAGGGCGCGGTCTACGGCTCCAAGGCGGTGGGCGAGCCTCCGCTGATGCTGGCGTTCTCGGTTCGGGAGGCGCTGCGGCAGGCCGCCGCCGCGTTCGGACCGAGCGGTGCGAGCGTCGAGTTGGCCTCGCCCGCGACGCCCGAGGCGGTGTACTGGGCGATCCAGGCGGCCCGCCGGGGCGATGCCTCCCGAAGCGGCCGGGTCCGCGACGGGATCGCCGTCAACGGCCACGCCGTGAACGGCCGGGCCGTCGACGGCAGGGACCGGACCGGCGCGGAAGCGCTGCACGGTGCCTGACATGACGTGGGTCGCCGCGGTCGCACGGTTGCGGGCACGCCGGGAGCCCGGCGTGCTGGTGACCGTCGCGACCGTGCGCGGCCACGCCCCGCGCGACGCCGGCGCGAAGCTCGTGGTGGGGCGGACCGAGACGTGGGGCTCGATCGGCGGCGGCAATGTCGAGGCCGTCGCGATCGACCGGGCCCGGGAGATGATCGCCGCGTCCAAGCCGGAGCCGGAGCTGATCGATTTCGCCCTGAACGACAAGGTGACCAACCAGCACGGCGTGCAGTGCTGCGGCGGCACGGTCTCGGTGCTGCTCGAACCCCTGCCGGTGGTCCGGGCGGTGGCCGTCTTCGGCGTGGGGCACGTCGGGCTGGAACTGGCGCGGATCCTGGCCCGGCAGGACCTCGACCTCCACCTGATCGACAGCCGTGCCGACATCCTCACCGAGGAGCGGCTCGGCGTGCTGGCGGACGCGGTGGCGCAGGTGCACGTGCATCACACGCCGCTGCTGCCCGAGGAGGTGCTGGAGGAGCTGCCGCGCGGCACCCACATCCTGATCATGACCCATGACCACGCCGAGGACGCCGCGCTGTGCGACGCCGCCCTGCGCGCCCCCCACCTCGGCTCCATCGGGCTGATCGGGTCGGCGGCCAAGTGGGCGCGGTTCCGCAGGCGCCTGGCCACCGAGGGCGGTCACGACGAGGCCGCGATCGACCGGATCAAGACCCCGATCGGGCTGGCCGACATCACCGGCAAGGAACCGGCCACCATCGCCGTGAGCGTCGCCGCCGATCTGCTCCGCACCTTCGAAACGGAGGGGAACTGACGTCCCCACCGGAGCGACGGGGGTGCCCCGCGCGCGTGCGCACGCACGAGCGCGGGGCACTCCGGCGTCACAGGCCGGCGGCGTCCACCACGTCGCCCAGGCCGGCGAACTCGAAGCCGGTCGTCGTG